>CANMZR010000021.1 GCA_947502375.1 Polyangiaceae bacterium | reverse complement strand
GGAGCTTGGCTATCACTTGACCTATCGGCGTACCGAGCGCCTCCGCGCGTTGCCGCGGGAAGCCTTCCGCAATCGACCGCGTGAGGTCGGCATAGCTCGCGCCTTCGGGGATGGCACTCTCGCCGGTATGCATCGCGAACATCAAAAGGCCGAGTTGGTAGAGGTCGCTCTGACGCGTCGTGTAGCCGGCCGTCACGAGTTCGGGGGTAAGAATCTTGGGATTTGCGACCTGAGGGCGAAACCAAGTGTCACTTTCGAGCTGATGCGACACGCCGAAGTCCGTGATTTTCGCGATCGCCGGTGCGCAACCGACGGACGTCCCAAAAACCGAGTCCACGTTCGAGACGAGGACGTTTCCGCCGTGCAAGTCGGAATGCACGAGCCCGTTGTCGTGAAGGTAATCAAGCGCCACGAGCAACTGCCGCGTGAGCTCGACGAGCACGTCCTCCGGGAACGGCCGAGTCGTCAAAACGCGCAGACTCGTATCGCAGCGCTCGAGCGCGATATAAAAAAGAAAGTTGAACTCGAACGCGTCGTAAATGTAGACGATGTTCGGGTGGCGGTAGTTTTCCAACCGTCGCATCTCCGCCGACCATTCCATCTTCACCGTCTCATAATGACGGTTCGCAGGACGAAACATCTTGAGCGCGTAGAGCTGGTCGAACGGTCCGATGGCCTCGTAGACGGACCCGTATTGCCCATCCCCAATGAGCTTGCCGACGGTGTAGCTACCGCGAGCGGAAGTCAGGACGGAACCGGAGGTCGGAAACGGAATAATCGGCGACGAAGTCGTCATGCTGCGGACTCCGTGCGCTCAGCCGCTCACGGAGCGGTCATCATTCAGCGGGGACGAGGTCGGCGGGACCGAGAACTCGCGGACGAGATCGGCAGCCTCATCGGGATCGAGCTCGAGCGCTTCTGCGAGGTCGAGCAGCAGCTCCCGTTCGCTCGTGCGAATCACTCCATCCATCGCCACGACACGAATCGCGAGAACGAGCGCCCCCTTGCGGAACGCGGTGTCCCCAAGGCTGTTTTTCACCGAGGCAAGTCGAACCACGCGCCCATCGCGCTTCAGCGCCTCGGCTGCCATCGTCAGCATCCCGGAAACCGAATCGTTTGCAACGAGCGCCTCGACTGGGGTGCCTACGAACAGGTCTCGAAGCTGGTTGGCAATAGCGAGTTGCTCCGCGGAACCAAACGAGCCGTCCGCGTCGGCGGCCAGCGCCATGGTCTCGACGAGCGCCCCGAGGGTCGCTTCGTCCACGTTCGCGAAGACTGCCAGCATGTCAAAGGCCATGATGCGATGGGTACACCGTGCACGGAGCGGTGTCACTTCGTGGGGTTCGTCTGGCCCGCTAATTCGTGAAAGACGCACAGGCCTTGTTTGCAGTAAATTTCTGGAGCTTCGCGACAGCTTGCCTTCGTTTCGACGCATTTTCCTAAGTCGAACTTCTCTTTGAGTTCAAGAACGCGCGTCTTGTTCTTTGAGTTCACGGCCTTCGTGCAGCCCGGCCAAGTCGTCGGCACGCAGTCCGCGTCGTCAGCGCAGACGTGCGCCGTGTTGATGACTTCGAAAGCCTGACCTCGCAGCCCATCGCATTCGCTCGCGGCGATCTTGCCACAGCCCAACGCCCCAAAAAGAACGGCCACGTAGCCTACCCCAAATGCCTTCGCTTCCCTTCGCATCGCAAGACGGGTAACACGCCGCGGTGCCTGCGGACAGAGGCCACCTTTGCGTATCAGCATCCTCACCATCAACATCTGGAATCGCTCCGGCCCCTGGGAAGAGCGCCGTGAATTGTTGCGTGCAGGAATAGCCGCCCTCAACCCCGACATCATCGGCATGCAAGAGGTGATGAGCGACGGCGTCCACACGCTCGCCCACGAGGCGACGGAAGGGCTCGGCTACGGCATCGTTTACGGCGAGGCCAAGCCGCTCGGAGGTGGTATTTCGTTCGGCAACGCGGCCTTGTCACGTTGGCCTATCACCACCGTGGGCCTCGTGCAGTTGCCCGAGGCTGGGACCGACGAGCAGCGCAGTCTCCTCATGACCGAAATTGCCACACCGAGCGGCGCGCTGCCGTTCTGCGTGACCCATTTGGCTTGGCGCATGAACCACGGATTCGTCCGCGAGGCTCAGGTAAAGGCGATTTCCGCGGCCATCGAGCGCCACGAGCCCATGCGTGAAACGCGGCTCCCCCTCGTGATGGTTGGCGACTTCAATGCGCGACCCGAGGCCACCGAGATTCGATTTCTGACCGGTTTGCACGCACTCGATGCCGAGAGCATGTCGCTCCTCGATGCCTTCGATGTCTGCGGTCAGGGCCCGGGGTTCACCTACGACGCGGAGAAAAATCCGCACGCGGCGAGCATGAACGAACCGCCCCGGCGCATCGACTACGTGTTTCTCCGTGGGCCTGATGAATGGCACCGTGGGCGCGTAACGAGTGCGCGCGTGGTGCTCGACGAGGTTCGCGGTGAGGTGGCCCCGTCGGACCACTTCGGGGTCTTTGCCGAGCTCGACCTGTAAGGTACTCGGCGGCGCGCGGTCCCCACCCGGGGACGCAAACTCAAGTTCCCGGAAGGCTCCGAAGGCCGCTCGGCAGCGCATCGCCAAAAAAGGCCGTCTGCTCTGCCGTGCGCAACGGCACCACGTCGTGAAGCGGAGCGCGAAAGGTGGCGTCGAGGCCCAGTGCGACAAGCTTTTTGTCGACGAGAACCCGCGTCCGTTCGGCCACGTCGCGCTCGCGGTCACCGGTCAGCCGGCACAGGGCGATCGCGGCGGCAGGCGCGCTGGCTACGAGGTTCCATTTTTCCCGCACGAGGTGCTCGAGCCAACGCTCAACGGTCGGCCCGGAGACGACGTGATGAACACTTCCGTACACGGGAATTCGGCCGCCGACGCGACCGAGAGCCGACCAGAGGCGCGGGTCTCGGTCCGTCCAGGTTCGCTCGACAATCCACGAGCCGAGGTCCCCGCGGCTGAGTGCTCCAACCTGCTCGAGGCCGGCCGCGAGCTCGAGCATTTCGGCGTCCGCATCGTTGCGAAATCCTTTGTCGCGTTTCAATTTGTGGGGAACGGGTGCGAGCTCGGGATCGAGCACAGCGCGCAGGCGACCTTGCATCGTTTCACCCATTCCCGCAGCGATGCGACGCCAGGCGATCCAGAACGCCTGCCAGCTCCGCGTCTCGGGGTGGGCGAGCCTCGAAGCCAAGAGACCGAAGAGACGCTCGACGCGCTCGGGATCCCGCGCTGAGCCGGCCCCGGGTCGCAGCGTGTAGCCCGCAAGCTGCCAGAAGATACGCTCATGTTCCTTCGACTGGCGGCGCCCTTTGTGCAACGTCAAGAGCCGGTCGAAGAGGCCACGGCAGAGCTCTCCATCCCACGACTCGCGCCGACCCACCAGCGCCTCGAGCTCGCGGACGGTGTCCTTCACGCTGCGTTCCGTCGCTGTGGAATCTTTCCCGTACACGCGCTCGAGCGCCGCGCCCGCCTGCTCCAGGCGTTTCGCCGTGCCCGTGCGTAAGCCCACCGGCTTCTGCCGTTTGCCCCCGACTTCGAACGACAACCCGAAGCGCCGTCCATCGCCTGCGACACACGCGAGGTCCAGCGTTCCGATGGCCGAAAGTTGGGCTTCGAGGTGCACCACCACCGTCCCGCTTCCAGGGAGCGCGGCGATGAGTGGCGGCAACGCCTCGAAGGACTCGTCGAGCCTTGAGACGGCACCGACCAGCTCGGACACCTCGCGGCTCCAGAGCTCGAACTGGACGGTCTCGCCAAGCACGAGCGAAAAGCTCCGTTCCGCCCGATAGAGGACGCCGTCATCGGCCCCGAGCGGCAGCACGCACACCCCTTCGCCTTGTGAGTTCGCGTCCTCGAGCCCGACATAAAAACTGCGCGTGGCTCCCGAGCGAATGCGCCGTCCCTTGCCGGCGAGCGACAGGGCATACCGAACCGCTCCGCGCGCGACGGCAAAGTCCAGTCGCGCGGTCGGCAAACGCACGAGTGGAGTGTCCGCAAAACTCGCCACAACCGCGTGCAGCCGGTCAGCAAACGGCTGCGCGTGAAAGACCCCACCATTGAGGAGCAGCGCCGTGGGCTGCCCATATTTTGCGCAAAATGCGGAAAGGTGGCGCGTGATAGCGACGTCGCGCTCAAACGGAAGGCCGAACGCCACGACCGCGCCCCGGGTACGAATGGGCTCCGCCGTTCGATCCACGACCGGAAAAAACCCATCGAGCAGCAGGTCCTCGACGACCCTCCGCGTGAGCTCGGTGCGGAGCGTGCCCCCAAGCAGCTTGGAGCCGGAACCTTGGAGCGACACCGTCACCGTATCGAGCGAATGAGCTGAAAATAAGCGTTCTTTTGCGCGGCGGCAGGCCGCCGTGAGCTCTACAAAGCGACGTGCCGTGAGTCGCGCCTCACCCATCAACCTCAGCTCGCAGAGATGCGCGAGCGTGAGGTCCATGTTGTCGCCACCGAGCAGCAAATGGCGGCCCACCGCGACGCGGGTGAGTGAAAGACCCTCCGCCGTGCGGCTCACTCGAATCAGCGAAAGATCGGTCGTGCCACCACCCACGTCGACGACGAGCACCGTGCCTGCGTCGGCCCCCAACGGAATAGCGGACTCGAGCGCAACCGCGTCCTCGGCGAGTCCGCTCGGGTCGATCCCGAGACCCGAGGCCCAGTCGAGAAATGCCGCCTGCGGCTCCTCCAGAAGTGCCGGCCAGATCCCCACAGCGTGTGCCGCGCGAATCGTCAGCTCGCGGGCCGCCGCGTCGAACGAAGCTGGGACCGTCAGGACCACGCGTTGCTGCTGAAGAGGCTCCTCGGGATGGGCCTCGTCCCAACCCCGACGTACGTGCTCGAGGAGGAGCCGCGTGGCGTCGAAAGGCGAAATGCGGGTCGGCCCCGCCTCGTCCGCGGCGCGCCACGGCAAGATGGCGGCGGTTCGGTCGACCCCAGAATAAGAGAGCCAACTCTTCGAGGAAACGATCGCGGCGCCGGTGGTCTCGGCTGCACGAACCCGCGCAAGCTCCCCCGCAACCCAGCCCTCCACGAGGACCGCCGCGTCGCATTCGCCTGACTCCGGAGCGTACAATACCGAGGGCAATAAGGCCCGCGTATCGTGCAGGTCGGGCGTGACGAGCTGAGACAAAAGGACCATCTCGAGTTCGTCCGACGCGGGCTCGCCGACGACTGCAACGGCGACCGCAACGTGGGTCGTGCCAAGATCGATTCCGACGAAACGCGCCACCGTCACGGGCTTACTCCTCGACGGGCGGCTCACCGCGGACCGAGAGCTCCACCTTCCATTTTTCGTCGGGTTTCATAGGGATGATCGGCAGCGCCTCGATGAGGAGCGTCCCGATTTCGGTCGCCGTCGCCCGAAGGCGCACAGGAACCACCTCGCCCTCCGCCCGCCCCTCGGTGGGCAACACCACAGCCACGGGTGGCAGCTCGGCAATCTCGTCTTTCGCAAACCGTTCGAAGGCCGCTCCGGCCTCATCTTGACGGCGCACCGACGAGCCAAAAAACCGAAATCGAACGCTCTCGCCCACCACCACCGCAAGCTCCGCGGCCAGCTCGACCGACGTTCCCTCCTCCATCCCGAAGGGTGCCACACACACGAGCGTCAACGGCGGCTCAACCCCTGGCACGGCCGGCGCTGAACTCTCCACGCCGACGTAGTGAGCCTGGGCCGTTCCACCGCGGATCCGGAGCCCCCGCCCCTCGCGAACCCGCCCGTAGCAGGCTGCCCCGCGTGCCACCGCGAGCTCCAGATCGGCGCCATCGAGCACCCGAACCGGCGCCGCGCCGTCTGCCCGAAGCCAACCGTCAAGGGTGCGCCGCAAACGTTCGCGCACGAGCGCACTTTTCATCACCCCACCGTTGAAAAGCACGCATGTCGGATGCAGGAGCGCACCACGGCCACCACTGGCCGCCGCCTGGCGTCCGAGGAACGAGGCCAGGTGCCGGGTCATGCCCGCATCGGAAGCGTACGGCAGGCCGAAGCGGGTGAGACCGGCGCGAGCGCGTACGATGGGACGGGCCGCGGCCTCGACTTCAGGAAAAAATCCGTCGAGCAACAGCGTGCGCAAGTCCGCCTGACTGAGCTCGCTGCGAATCGCACCCCCGACCAATTTCGAACCGCGACGCGGAACCACGACAGGCACCGCCCCGAGCGTTTCATCGCTGAGCAATCGCTCCTTCGCCACGCGGCAGCCATGCACGAGCGACGCCAACTGCCACGAGTCCAGCTCGGTGCCTTCAACGGCGAGTCGCTGCCGCACGAAGTGTGCGAGTGCGAGGTCCATGTTGTCCCCGCCAAGGAGAATGTGCTCGCCCACGGCCAGCCGTTCCAGAGCCAGCGACCCCGCCACCTCGGTGACCGCGATCGCTGAAAAATCACTCGTTCCGCCGCCGACGTCAACGACGAGCACCACGTCGCCCGGGCGCAACTCCACCCGAAATTGCTCGCCCGCTCGTTCGAGCCACGCGTACAGCGCCGCCTGTGGCTCCTCGAGCAACGTCAAGTTCTCGATGCCTGCCGCACTCGCCGCCTCGACGGTCAGTTCCCGCGCGGACGCATCGAACGATGCCGGCACCGTGAGCACGACGGGAATCTCCGAAAACCTAGCAGATTCATTACCAAATCGCGCATCGTATGCCTCACTCAAGTGCTCGAGGTAACGCCAGGATGCTTCGACGGGTGAGATGCGCTCGAGACCCTCCGGTGCTTCGAGCGGCAGGAGACCCGAGCGACGATCCGCCGTCGGATGACAGAGCCAGCTCTTCGCACTCGACACCACCCGACCCGGCGCCTCGGCAGCGCGCGAACGGGCATGGGCACCGACAGAAAACGACCGAGCCGAATCCCAGGGCAACGAAAGCGGTAGCTCGCCTTCGGTCGGCAGGTACATAAAAGATGGCAGGAGGGACTGTGGCTCGAGCGAGCTTGCCGTCACGAGTTGCTCGACGTCGATGACCTCGCTCCGCGCATGGTCACCGTCCAAGTCGATGCGTGCGATTGCACAATGTGTCGTGCCGAGATCGATACCGATGGCGACCCGTCGTGGACTCATAGTTCAACCTCCGCGGGCGCGAGGACCGTTGCATCGTGCCCGGTACGGGCGGTCGGTAAGCGAAAATTCGAGATGCGCCAGCCCGCGTGACGAAGGGTACCGTGGTAGGGGGCTTTCGAGCCCACCTTGCCAGTCAGCTTCACGAGGCCTGGCTCGTAGCCCTCGACGAGTGTGATGGCGGAGTCCTCGGGCTCGGAGCGGATCGGCGAGATCGTGCCGTGCTCGTGGAGCGTTTTGCGACAACCCTCGTGCATCAGGCGGGCCGCAGCACCGACATCCGCATCCGAGAATGCGGTCAGGTCCTGTTCCAAAAAGTCAACGAGCCGCCCTTCGCGTTGCAAGAGCCCGAGCACGGTCAGTCCGCCCGTCAACTCAAACACCGCACTGTCGATCGGCGACGGCACCGACACCGAAGCCACCGACACGCCCTTTTCGGGCGCCGGCGTCGAACCATCGTCCGCCTCGCGGAGGTGCGGTCCCGAGCCGAGGCGCCGGAGCCGAGACGCAAACTCGACGTCGTAAAAAACCCGGAAAAAGCAACCGAATGCCAGCTTCAAGCGGGCAAACCAAGAAAGCCTGAGATCGGACACGGGGCAACCATACGACATTCGTGGCGTCCCGGCACAACCGAGCGCGCCCGTTGTCCCATGGACCGCGAGGGCAACCCCACGCGGAGCCGACGCCCTCTGCTAAGCTGCCGCGCCTATGCCCGAACGCATTCGGATCCCTTCGGTCGGCCGCGCCCACGACGAGCTCCTTCAAACGATGGAAGGATTCCGTAAGGGGGACGCGGACTGGCGCGACGGCCGTACCTGGAGCCTCGTTTATTACGCGGGCGAAGCTCACCATGAGCTCATCCAGAAAGCCGCCTCGTTGTTCTTTACGGAAAACGCCCTCAACCCGATGGCCTTTCGCAGCTTGAAGCGCATGGAAGCGGAAGTGGTGCAGATGAGTGCTTCGATGCTGAACGGCCCCGAGGGCTGCGTCGGCACGATGACCACCGGTGGCACCGAATCCGTGTTGATGGCGGTGAAGGCGGCCCGCGACCGTGCACGCGCAAAGCAACCGTGGATCCGCAACCCCGAGATCGTCGTGCCATCGACCATCCATGTCGCGCTCGACAAGGCCGCACACTACTTCGGCATGAAGGTTCGCTACGTCGATGTCGGCCCCGACTTTCGCGCGGATCCCGCCGCGATGGCGCGCCGCATCAACCGAAACACCGTGCTCATCTGTGCGTCCGCACCGCAATACCCGCACGGCGTCGTCGATCCGATCGAGGCCATCGGAGCGGTCGCGAAACAGCGTGGCATCCCATTTCACGTCGACGCTTGCATCGGCGGGTTTCTTTTGCCGTGGATAGAGAAACTGGGCTACCCGCTGCCCGTGTTCGACTTCCGAGTTCCGGGCGTCACGAGCATCTCCGCGGACATCCACAAATACGGTTTCGCTGCCAAGGGCGCCTCGGTCATCCTGTATCGGGACATGAGCTATCTGAAGCATCAGTTTTTCGTATCGACCGATTGGTCGGGCGGCATCTATGCCTCGCCGAGCATGACGGGAACCCGGCCCGGCGGACCCATCGCCGCGGCGTGGGCCTCGCTCGCCGGGATGGGCGAAGGCGGCTTCCTTGAACACACCGATCGGGCGATGAAGGCGACCGCGCGGCTCGTCGCCGGGCTTCGCGCGCTCCCCGAAGTGCAAGTCTATGGAGAGCCGGACGCCACGCTGGTGGCCTGGGGCGCAAAAGCTGCGGTGAACAAAGGGGGCGTGAACATCTTCGCCATCGCAGACCGGCTGCAAGAACAAGGGTGGACGATCGATCGGCAGCAAAATCCACAGAGTATTCACTGCACCGTGACGTCGAATCACGAGAGCGTCATCGACGATTACCTTCGCGACGTGCGCGTAGCCATCGACCACGTCGTGGCGAACCCCGAGGTGGCGGCGAGCGGCAACGCCGCGATGTACGGCATGATGGCAAAGGTCCCTTTGCGCGCCCTCGTGAAGCAGAGCGTCATGGGCGTGATGGAGACGCTTTACGGCACGTCGATCGAGCCACCTGAGCCCAACAAGCTTGGCGACGGCAACGCGGGACCGCTCATGAAATGGATGAACGAGCACGGCGCCACCATCGATGCGGCGCTCGATAAGTTCGAAGCCGCGCGCGGAAAAATTTTCGGTAAAAAGCTGGGTTCACGCTCATGAAGCGACTGCGTATTGCCTACGGTCGCATCGCGCAGGAGACGAACGCGCTCTCTCCACTTCCGACGACACTCGGCGATTTTCAGAGTGCTATCTTGATGGAAGGCGACGAGGTGGCGCGGGCCGCGAGTGGCCACGGTGACGAGGCTCCAGGCTTCATCAAGAACGCGGAGCTCACGGGCTTTCTCCGAGCTACAGAACGGGCGAAAAAACGCCACGGAGTCGAAGTGGAAACGGTGCCGACACTCTCGGCATGGGCGATCCCAGGCGGTCCACTCGCGCGCACGGCTTTCGACGAGTTGCTCGGCCGCTTGCTCACCAGGCTCAAGGCAGCGGGCCCACTCGACGGCGTGTTTCTCAGCCTGCACGGCGCACTCGGCGTCGAAGGACTACCGGATCCGGAATCGTTCATCCTCGAGGCCGTTCGTGATGTGACGGGCGGCAAGCCCATCGCGGCGACGCATGATTTCCATGCCAATCTGACGGAGCGGCGTGTCCGGGCGGCCGAAACGATCGTCGCCTATCGAACGAATCCGCATCGCGATCACGCGACCGTGGGGGCCGAGGCCGGTGACATTTTAATTCGCTCGCTGATGGGCAAGGTGCGTCCGACGAACGCTTGGCGGTCCTTGCCGATGCTCCTCGGGGGTGGCACGACCATCGACGTCCTGCCGCCCTTTCTTGGGCTTTACGCGCGGATGGCGAACCTTCGCCGAAACCCAAAGATCCTCGCGACTTCGGTGTATGGCTGCCATCTCTGGAACGACGACCCGAACCTCGGTTGGTCGGCGCACGTGACCACCGACGGCGATCGCGACCTCGCTGAACGCACCGCCGATGCGCTCGCCGAGCGGCTGTGGGCGATGCGAAACCAGCTGCCTCCGCGTTTTTCGCCAGTTGACGAAGCCATCAAGGAAGCTCGCAACTCCCGCATCGCCAGGAAGCTGGGGGTGGTCGTTTTCGCGGACGCGTCGGATGTCGTCTCGGCGGGCGCGACCGGCGAGAACACCCGGATCCTCGCGGCCCTGCTGAGCGAGGGCAGCGACCTCGTAAGCTACGTCCCGCTTCGCGATCCCGAAGTTGTAGGGCGCCTCTGGGAGGTCCCCATCGGTGAGACCGTGACGGTGAAAGTCGGAGGCAAACTCGACCCGAAAACGAACGAATCCCTCGAGGTGACCGGCCGCATACTCCGGGCTCAACGCATGTTCGGATTTGGCCGCATGGTCGTCCTCGACCTCGGCCCAGTGAAACTCGTCGTCACGGAGCTACCCTCCTTCGCGGTCAAGCCGGAATTCTACTCCGACCTGGGCCTGCGCATTCTCGACGCCGATGTGGTCGTGGTGAAAAACTTTTTTCCCTTTCGCATCTACTATCTGCCTTACGCGCGCCGAACCATTTACGTAAAAACAAAGGGCATCACCGACTTCGACGCGTCGTACGTGCTCAAGTTCACCGATGCGATGCACCCCCGGGACGAGGTCCTCGACTGGCGACCTGCCGACCGCCGGCGCCGCGGGCTGCCTCAAAGTAGCCCTGGCGAAGGCCATTAAATTCAAGTCGAAACGGTTTTTTTTACGAGAAACGCGCCCGGGGACCGCCCGTCTCTTGCCGCGCGAAGCAGGATTCTCTAACCTTCCCCCCCGATGGCCAGCAAACCCACCGTTGTCAACTGCCCGTCTTGCGGTGCGAAGAACCCCAGCGACTCGAAGCGCTGCGGGTCCTGCGGTTCAAGCACGGAAGACCTCACTCCCATCAACGACGAAGTTCGTAACGAAGCGCGACGCTACCAACAAGAAGGGTTCAGCGTCGGCTGGGCGGGTGCCGCCATCACGGTTCAGGCCGTTCTCACAGGCGCGATCCTCGTCGCTCTACCGCGCGCTGTTTCCGCGCTCGACTTCGAGGGTTACTACGGCATGTCGCTGGTCATTCCGCTGTGGTTTCTCGGCGGTCTCTTGGTCGGCCTGGTATCGCCCGGTAAGACCTTCATCGAGCCCGTGATAGCGGCGCTGTTCGTCGCGTTGCCGACGATATTTTTTCTGTACAACGGAATCTTCGGGGCGCTCGGCCCAGGTCAAACCGTCCGAACGATGCCGATCTTCATGTACGTCATCATGGCGTTGATCGGCGTGATGTTCACACTCGTAGGCTCGTACGTCGGGGAGCGGATCCAGATGGGTCCCGCGCCGAAATCCGAAGCCTGACGCCCATGCCGCGAACCGCGCCGGCCGTTCGCGGCACATGCGCTGCTCGGCCGGCGCATGCGCCGCTGGCTGGCGCGAGAAGAACGCCGCAGCAGCCGCCCCGCAAAGGTCGTGCTAGCACTTGCCCCCGGATATGTTTGAGACGATTTCCAAGGGTTTCCGCCAAGCTCGCAACCGCCTCGCCGGGTTGACCCAGCTATCTGCCGCTAACATCGAGCCCGCCCTGCGCGAGGTGCGGTTGAGCCTTCTCGAGGCCGACGTCGAGCTCGGTGTCGCCAAAGCTTTTCTCGCGCGCGTAAAGCAAAAGGCCGTTGGCCAAACGCTTGAAACTCGGGTCAAGCACGAAGGGGTCGTGCATGAAGTCGGGGCAGCCGAGCGCTTCATCAAGATCTGCCATGACGAGCTCGTCGGGCTGATGCAGCACGAGGGTGAAGCCGTCCGATGGGCCAAGAGCGGCCCCACCAAAATCGTCATGATCGGTCTTCAAGGCTCGGGCAAGACGACGACCTGCGCCAAGCTCGCGGTCTACCTGCGTGATCATCACGAAAAGACGCCGCTGCTCGTAGCCGCGGATATGCAACGTCCGGCTGCGGTCGAGCAACTACAAATCCTCGGCAAGCAAGTCAACGTGCCGGTGTTCAACATTGCCGGCGAAAGCCCCGTGGCGATATGCACGGCCGCGGAGGCCGAGGCGAAGAAGCTTCGCTGCGATGTCATCATCTACGACACAGCGGGCCGCCTCTCTATCGACGAGCAGTTGATGGGTGAACTCGAGGCCGTGAAGGCGTCGGTCACGCCCGAAAACATCTACCTCGTCGTCGACGCGATGATCGGTCAGGACGCCGTGCAAACGGCCCGCAACTTCAACGAGCGACTGGCACTCACGGGCGTCATTTTAACCAAGCTCGACGGCGACGCACGCGGTGGCGCGGCGCTCAGCGTCAAGGAAGTCACCGAAGCCCCAATTCTCTTCTGCGGCACCGGCGAGACGCCTGATAAATTCGAGGAATTCCGTCCCGAAGGCATGGCCAGCCGCATCCTCGGCCTGGGCGACGTCGTCGGGCTCATGCACGACTTCGAGCGAGTCGTCGACGAGAAGAAGGCGGAAAAAGACGCCGCTCGAATGATGAGCGGCCAGTTCACACTGGATGATTTTCTCGAACAGATATCGATGATCCAGAAGATGGGATCGTTGCGTGATCTGGTCGACAAGCTTCCGCTCGGCGGCATGCTTCCCGGTGGGCTCCCCGACAACATCAACCTCGACGACGGCGAGCTCGTTCGCATCCGCGCCATCATTCAATCGATGACGCGCACCGAGCGCGAGGACCCCTACATCTTGGTCCGCGAGCCGAGCCGTTCGAAGCGGATCGCCAAAGGCAGCGCGACGAAGGAACAGCAGGTAACCGGCGTCGTGCAGCAGTTCTTGTTCATGAAGCAGATGATGGGCGCGATGTCGTCCGATCTCGGCATGCTCGGAAATATCCCCGGCATGAAGGGGATCGCCAGCATGCGCAAGATGAAGAAGATGATGCAGAAGCAAGGCGGCGGCATGCCCGGCATGGGAGGCATGGGAGGCATGCCCGGTATGGGAGGCATGGGAGGCATGGGAGGCATGCCCGGTATGGGAGGCTTTCCCGGCATGGGCGGCATGCCCGGCATGGGCGGCATGCCCGGCATGGGCGGCATGCCCGGCATGGGCGGCCCTGGCGGCGCCAGCCACACGCCGATGACGCCGCAATCCTCGCAGGAGCGCAACGCGAAAAAGAACGATCGAAAGCGCCAGCGCGACGCACGAAAAAAAGGTCGCAAGTGACGTGACGGTTCACCACCTCGACTGTTGCCGAATGCATCCCCTCGGCCGCCGCCTGTTGACGGGCGAGGGCTCGACATTCGAACGAACGACGATGGTGTCGCATGTGCTCGTCATCGAATCTGAGGCGGGGCTGGTACTCGTCGACAGCGGCATCGGCCTCGACGACGTGAGGGAGCCGCAGAAACGCCTTGGGCGAAACTTCGTCAAAGCAGTCTGTCCGGAACTCGATGAGTCACGCACAGCGCTCCGGCAACTCGAGCGCCTCGGCTACGCGGCAAGCGACGTGCAGCATATCGTCTTGACGCATCTCGACGTCGATCACGCCGGCGGGTTGTCCGACTTTCCCGACGCTCGCGTGCACGTGCTGAAGAGTGAATACGAGGCGGCCACCAAGCGCGCTACGCACAACGAAGCTCAACGCTACCGCCCGATCCAATGGGCCCATGGGCCGAACTGGGAGTTGCACGAGCTCGGCGGTGGCGAGCGATTTTTTGGGTTTGAGCGCGTGCGCGCGATCGTCGAGCCAGAGGTCTTTCTGCTTCCGGCCGGCGGGCACACGCGCGGGCATGCGGTGGTCGTCGTACGGAGCGGAGATACGTGGCTCGTGCATGCCGGCGACGCCTACTTTCATCACGACGAGGTGGCCGATCCGCCGCGGTGCCCACCCGGCTTGGCCCTCCTGCAGCGGTTGTTATCCGTCGACAACGCGGCGCGCGTGGCCAATCAAACCCGGCTTCGCGAATTGAAGCGAGAAGCCGGTGGCCACGTGCGCGTGTTCTGCGCTCACGATGAAGAAGAGTGGGCCTCGTTCGCCGGCGCCAAAGCGAGCGCCGGAAACGACACCGCACGACCGCGTTAGTTCGCGGTTTCGTCTACAGCTTCGTCTGCAGCTTCGTCGTCGTCGTCGTCGTCGTCGTCGTCGTCGTCGTCGTCGTCGTCGTCGTCGTCGTCGTCGTCGTCGTCGTCCTCGTTCTCCTCGTCGTCGTCCTCGTCTTGCGCTGCCTCGTAGGCCTCGCGGGCCGCTCGGAGTTCTTCCTCCGCCGTCGCCACCGCAGCCATATCCCCCATTTCGCGATAGATCTCGACGACCCGCTCCAGCGACTCGACCAACACGGGATGCCCCGCACCGAGCCCGTTATCCAAGAACTCGGTCGCGCGCGCGAGGAAGTCTCGGGCTTCATCATTCTTACCAAGCTGCACGGCTGCCGCACCAAGACCGAGGAAGGCCTTTCCCGTAAGCGCATTCAGCCCGTGCGCTTTGCCCTCCGAATCGGCGTGCGCGTCTCGTAACACTTCGAGGACACGCCCGAAGAGCCGTTGCGCAGCATCCGGCTCGCCGACTTCGAGACTCACCTCACCCATCGTGAGGAGCACCGAGGCAAAGACATCGAGATTGATTGGGGACTGCGCCTCGAGCAACTTCGCCGCTCGATCGAGCGCGGCCATCGCGCCGTCGACGTCTTCCATATCGAGTTGAATAAGGGCGCGGGTGTAGATAGCACCCCCGAGGGCCGGCAAGCCCTCGGCCCCCAACGTCTCGAGACCGGTTACGGCGCGAGTCGCGTGCTCCGCTGCAACCTCGAGGTTTCCTTGACATCGCTCAAGCTCGGCTTGGGCCGACTCAAAACGTGCTCGCAGAACACCATCATCGAGTTCACCCGATTGAAAAGCTGCATTCGCGAGCGCAACCATCATGGCCGCCTCTTCAAACGCGCCCTCGGCAGCGGCGATCTCGATCGTCTCGAAGAGCTCTTCGGGCGTGAGTTCCTCGTCGTCGTCGTCGTGGTCATGATCATGGTTGCAGGCGTCGGTGTGCTCGTGCTCGTCGTCACTCATGGTGTCTCTTCTCCTGAAGTTTCGAGTTCGCGTCCTCGCTGAAGGATCCTCAAGTAGACCTCGCGGACCGATAGCTTGGACTCTTCTGCCAAAATCTTCGCGATATCCTTCGCTCGACCGCCGCTCTGGAGCAACTCTCCAATGCGGACATCGAGGTCCATCGGGGCCGTCGTCACCGGCTCGTAGGGGCCGAGGACCACCGTCAATTCCCCTCGCCAGCCGCGGCGTTCGGCGAGCGACTGCAGTGTCCCGCGTACGAACTCTTCGTGAACCTTCGTCAGCTCCCTTGCGACGACGGCTTCACGCGCTGGGCTCGACTCGGCAAGCTCGGCCAACGTCTCCTCTGCGCGGTGGGGAGATTCAAAGAAGACCACCGTCTCCGCAGTCGCTGCAATGGTTCGCAGTGTCTCGGTTCGTCCACTGCCCTTGCGCGGCAGAAACCCAAAGAAGCGAAACCGATCCGCCGAAAAACCCGCCCCCGCGAGCGCCGTGATGACCGCACTCGGTCCCGGGATGGCGACCACTGTGCGCCCATGAGTCGCAGCCGTACGCACCAACATCGCGCCTGGATCGCTGATGGCGGGCGTCCCGGCGTCGGTGACGAGTGCGATGTTTTCGCCGCCGAGGAGACGCGTCACCCAACGATCGACCGCCTGCCGTTCGACGTGCGCGTCGAGCCGTTCGATGCGCTTACCCGTGATCCCGAGGTGCGTCAGCAGAGCGCGTGTGCGTCGCGTGTCCTCCGCTAGGATGACGTCAGCCGCGGCGAGAGACTTGACCGCCCGCGGTGACAGGTCTTCGAGGTTTCCGATGGGCGTCGCAACGATCACAAGTTGCCCTCGAACCGAGGCCGTCGGGACCACGTCATCCGAACATTCGTCCCCCGAAGCATCGGTGGACATCACACGCCAAGCTCGACCGCGTCACCGAGCTCACTCTTCAAATAATCGCGTAGTTTTCCGGCCAGGCGAGCCTCCAGTTGACGCACCCGCTCGCGCGAGACGCCAAAGTCGTCACCGAGCTTTTGCAGGGTCAACGGCTCCTCAGCGACCAACCGTTCGTCGAAGATCGTAAGGTCCTTGCCAGTCAAGGTCGCCCGGAACCGCGCGAGCCGCTCGTTCAACATGGCGTTGAGCTGGTTGCGTGCGACTGTCTCATCCGCGCCACGGTCATCGCTCGCCATCATCTCGATTCGAGGGATCGAACGCCCCTCCGAGTCACCGAGCGGTGCGTCGAGCGAGGCTTCGCCGGAACCGAGGCGTCGATCCATCTCTTGTACCTCAGAGACCTTCACACCCAGCCGACCGGCGATCTCGTCAGCGGTGGGCTCAATGCCGAGCGCGGTGAGCTTCGCCTTCTGCTTGTTCAAGTTGAAAAATAATTTGCGCTGCGCCTGCGTCGTTCCAAGTTTTACCAGCCGCCAGTTGTTCAAGATGAATCGCAGCATGTAGGCGCGGATCCACCAGGCGGAGTACGACGAAAGCTTGACGCCTCGGTAGGGGTCGAAGCGCTGCACGGCCTGCATCAAACCGATGTTTCCCTCCTGGATGAGGTCCATCATATTTTTGTAAGCGCGCCGGTATTCGTAAGCGAGCTTGATGACGAGGCGCAGATTCGCCGTCACGAGCCGCCGCGCGATCGCAGGATCTCCCGTCTCGACGTACTTGGTCGTCAGCTCACGCTCTTGTTCGCTCGTGAGCAGCGGATACCTTTGGACTTCCCGCAGGTACGCCTGGAAAGGGTCCCGAAGCGAGAGCGCCGAGCCTCCGGTAGGCGCAATCGTAGGCTCATCATCCGGAGCGTCGAGTTCATCGTCGGTGGGTTCCTGGTCGTCGTCGACGGACTGCCCATCCAGGCGCATCGCGTCCGCGCCCTCCCCGTCGGCGAGTTCCTCGCCGCTCTCGCTCGCAACGGTCGTCTCGAAGTCGTCGGACTCACCCTCCGATGGGTCACTCAAGTGCGACTCACCCAACTCATCCGAGCTCGTGGTGTCCGAACTTGAGCCGTCTTCCGGACGCGAACCCCCGGAGTCTCGTTTGCGCGGTCGCTTCGCCATGGTGCCCGATGAGTGGGGTAGGCTTAGTACGGATCGGTTGCGCCGCCTACGCTTCTCGGAGCCGTTTTCGGGAGTTCATGGTAAGCCGAGGGTGATGGAATCGCCATCGAGTAAAAGCGCCTCGCGGTCTGAAAACGGAGCGATTAAGCGTCCAAAGCTGCTGCTTCTGGCGCTGTGCTTGATGTGGTTCTTTGGCATGACGAGCGCCGCTACCGGCTGCTCAAACGTCGGCTTTCTTCGAGGCTCCCACGAGCTACCGGACAGCATCGATCGCTTGTTGAAGGAAGCCGACGCCGCCCGGCCGCGAGCCGAAGCTGTCCCGAAGCCACCGAGTGAGGCGAGTTCTGCCGCGACGCCATCGCAAGCTGCCCCGGCGTCACCCGCAATGGCGCACCCGCTTATCCGCGCGAGCCTTATCCGCGAGCAAGCCCGTTTGGCCGCTATGAACCATGTTCACCGCCGCGCATTTCCGCTGTCGCTCGGTCAATTCTTCCTCGGCTTGATGCTCGTTCTGTCGGTGACGGCGATCTTTAGCCAAAAAGTGCGTTGGCGCGGCTTCGCCATTCAAATCATCGCAGCCAACGCCGCGCTCGCGATCGCAACTTTTGTCGTACTGGCCCCGGTGCGTGCGGCCATGGCCGACGCGGTCGCCCACGTGTTGGTCGAGCAGCCCATGACGTCCGAGGAGCCTGTCGACCAAGGCGAGGCCCTGAATCTGCGACGCCGGGAACTCGCCGCAACGGAACTGCAACTGCTCGTGGCGCAACTCGCGGTGTTCGGATTTGCCGCGCTCATGCTGACGCGGCCGCGCACCCTCGCTTACTTCGCAACCGTCGAAGCCGCCCGGGCGCGTGCCTCCGAATCCGACGAGTCATGATGGCGCGTCCCGGCGTGAAGCGCCTTGCCGAGCACGTAGCGAATCAAATCGCTGCGGGAGAAGTCGTGGCGCGACCTTCGAGTGTCGTAAAGGAGCTTGTCGAGAACGCACTCGACGCGGAAAGCCGCAGCATCACGATCGCAATCGAGGGCGGCGGGGTCGAGCTCGTTCGCGTCGTCGACGACGGCGTCGGAATGGCACGCGAGGACGCGCTGCTAGCGCTCGAGCGACACGCGACGAGCAAGCTGACCACCGTCGAAGATTTGCGGACCCTCCGAACCCTTGGGTTTCGAGGCGAAGCCCTTCCGAGCATCGCCTCGGTGAGTCGCTTCACGCTCCGCACCCGCACCGCGGGCGAAGACGAGGGAACCGAGCTTGTGGTGGAAGGCAATAGCCAGCCGCGACAGCGTCCGTGTGGCAGCGCCATCGGGACCACCATCGAGGTACGCGAGTTGTTCTTCAATGTTCCTGCGCGGCGAAAATTCCTTCGCGCGCTCACCACCGAGTCGGCTCACGTGGGTGACGCCGTTCGAGAAACCGCGTTCGCGCATCCAGGGGTCCAGTTTGAATTATGGCGCGACGGGCGTTTGCACAAGCGTTGGCTGCGTGCGAAGGATTGCGAGGAGCGAGCCCGTGACATTCTCGGTGCCACGCTGACGCTCCGGATCGCCGAGTCCCGTGGGCCGCTCGGGCTTGAAGCCTACCTTTCGCCACCGGAACGCGTGAGAAGCGGAGCCACCGGCCTCACGATTTTAGTCAATCATCGCCCCGTGCAAGATCGTGCCATCGCCCGGGCCGTGGCGGCGGCTTACGGCGATCGCATCGAGCGCGGGAAGTACCCGCTCGGCGTCATCTTGCTCGAACTGCCCACGGAAGACTGCGACGTCAACGTTCACCCGCAAAAAGCGGAAGTGCGCTTCAGCGAGCCGCGCGCCGTCTGCGATGCCATTTATGCCATGGTGCAACGGGCCATCAGCACGAGCACGCTCGGCCAAGAGCAGGGTCCAATCACAAGACTTCCCGAGTCGGTGCACGCCAAAGGCTTCGAAGGCTCCAGGCCTTCCGCACTGTGGAGTCGGCACGCCGAAGGCCATCCGATTCGCGAGAGCAAGGACCCGTGGACGTGGACGCGCTCACTCGAAGGCACGCCGAGCGAAGTCAACACTCGAAACAGCACCGCCGCCACCAAGCTACGAGAGCCGACAGGTTCGTGGGGCTCTGCCGCCGAGGCCTCGACCGCCGAAGAAACGCGTGTGGTCCGCACGCGAGCCGACGCCGTGGTCACGTATCTTTGCGAAGTGGCGGACTGCCTCGTCGCACGCGACCTGCTGCGCCTGTTGTTCGTCGACCGTTGGGCCGCAGAGCTCCGCGTCACCGCCCGACGCGCAGCCGCCGAACTCGAACTCGGAAAGCTCACTTCCCAGCCGCTCCTCTTCCCGCAGCGAATCGAAGTGGCCCAGAGTGTCGTGAACTCACTTGACGCCAGGCAAGCCTCTTTCGAGCGCCTCGGCTTCGAGCTCCGCGCGGTAGGTCCACGGACGTTAGCGGCTCATGCCGTTCCGAAAGTGTGGAGCCGGGCCTCCGCCGAAGCCCTTATCCGGCTCGTTACGGACCCCGCAAAGGACCTCGTAACGGACAGCGATTTTGCGGAGTTTCTCGCGCGAGCGAGCGGGCTCACGGACCGAACCCTGACGACCAGGCTCGACCCTCAAAGCCTGCTCGACGCCTGGTACGAGAGCCTTGGGGGAGCCGATCCACGCGACGCCGCCGAAACGCGCCATCACCTCGCACTCTCGGAGCTCGCACCGCGAGCGGGGCGGGTATGACACCGCTCGCGGTGCGAGCTCCG
>CANMZR010000020.1 GCA_947502375.1 Polyangiaceae bacterium | reverse complement strand
GTCCAGCGCAGCCGTTCGGCACCGTCGAGCGGCGCTCGCCAAGGCTCGTCTCCCGAAGCCGTGAGCGGCGCATGCGCCGCCCGAGCAGCGCATGTGCCGGTGTGCGCGATTCGATCGATGTCACCGCGGGGTAGCGCGGCTGGGCCGAGCGAGCATCGCGATGAACCGCGCTTCGGCGGGCATCTCAAAACCTCACGCTCTGTGTCGCGATCTGCCCCGGCTCGATGTCGCCCACTTCCGTGGCGCGCGGGATCAGCACGGCCGCGGAGACGGCGACGCTCACCGCGACCACGCCGCCGATTGCGGTCCAGAACCACCAGCGTTTGTAGACGGGTGGTAGTCGATCGAGCTTCGCGGTCACGCGCTTGGTGGCCGCGGCTTCGATGACGACGGTCGTGTCGCTGTCCACTTAGCCGCTCGCGCCAACGACGATGCGATGCGTCCCCGCCTCGAGCGTCGTCTCGGTCGGCGCGCGACCCACGTCCGCGCCGTCGACGAAGACACGCGCGCCGGCGACCGGCGAGGTCACCATCAGCACGCCGGTGGTCCCGATCGGCACGAGCGTGGCCGTGAGCAATTGCTCCTTGCCGCCCTCGAGTGTCAGCGACTTTTGGTGCGGGCGGTAGCCATCGGCGCTCACTTCGGCGGCGGCATCGCCGACGTTCAGCCGCACCAGGAGCGGCGTGACGCCAAGCACCTCGCCGCGGACGATGACACGGGCGCCTGCAACATTGCTGTCGATCCGCAACCTGCTCACCTTGGCGCGCGTTTCCGCGAGCAGCTCAGCGAGCGCAGGCACGCGCTTCTTGAGCTCCGGCGAAGCCTTTTTTGCGAACGCCTCGATCGCGTCGAGCGCCTCGGGCATGCGATTGAGAGCCTGCAAGGCGCGGCCCCGGTTGTAGAGCAGCGCGGGATTCGCATCGACGGCGTAAGCCTTGTCGAACGCACGCAGGGCCTCCTCGTATTTCAGATCGGCCATCAGCGCGTTGCCCTGCTGGCGCAGCTCCTCAGCCCGGTTCTTGTCGCTGGCCGAAGTCGCTGTAACGGGCGCCTTCGACTGAGCAGCTGCGAGGCCGGGCGCGAGCGTTGTGGCCATGATAACTGCGAACATCAAGAGCCACAGCTTGGTGCGGAGACTTGTGTGAAGAGTGGTCATGATCAAAAATTTGTCGGATTCTTGGGCGCGGGTGGCGGATGTTGTGGTCCCGCAAACTGTGGTGGCGAGGTTTTTGGGGGGGCCGCCGCCGGTAGCGGTCTTTCGACGGCTGCGGATGGGGATGCGACTCTGGGCGCGGGTCGAGGCGCGGCGATCCGCGCGCGCTCCGCGACGGAAGCCTCCGCGACGGAAGCCTCCGCCAGAGAAGCAGAGCCCGAAGCGTTCGGGTGCGATCCAGGTGTGAGAACCTGCGATGTCGGAGCCGCTGTCGCCCTTGCAGGTGGGGGCGTCCCCGCATCGCGGATGGTCGCGCTGCCTGTTACGGGCGCGTCACGAGCAGCTGCTGTGTCCGCGGGCG
Organism: Polyangiaceae bacterium; assembly: GCA_947502375.1. GTDB lineage: Bacteria > Myxococcota_A > Polyangia > Polyangiales > Polyangiaceae > SYFR01. Next base: position 18,799 of record CANMZR010000020.1, on the reverse strand, counting down.
CGACGGCCTTGGGGCCGCCAGACACGAACGCGAAGCCGATGCTTCCCACCACCACCGCCGCCACGCCGAGCCCGAGTCCCAACTTGCGGCGTGATCCCGGCGAGCGTTGTGGCACGGCGCCCAAGAGCGTCGCGTCACTCCAGGTGGCAGCGGTCGTCGGACCGCTCGGCCCGGGCGGGACAGCATGCGGCCGCTGGAACACGCCAGGCAACGAGCGTGACAGGGGGCCTTCCGCCCGCGGCGCGCCGGTGAGCGCTCCCACGGCATCGGCGAAGCTGTTGGCGAGCTCGCGCGCGGAGCCGAACCGCGCCCCAGAATCGAGGGCGAACGCTCGCTGGAACCAAGCATCAAGCAGCGGTGACGGTCCCCCCGGAACCTGGCTCGGCAGCGTAAACTTTCCCGAGCAGACGGCCATGATCACCCCTCCGAGCGTATCGCCCCGAAACGGCAAGGAGCCGGTCAGGCACTCGTAGGCCACCACTGCGACCGCCCATAGGTCGGTCTGGAAATCGACATCCTTCGAGCTGAGGATGTGCTCGGGGCTCATGTACTCGGGCGTGCCGAGCATCGTGCCCGACAAGGTCAGGAGGCTTCCTTCCCGATGGACCTCCTTGGCGATGCCGAAGTCGAGGATCTTGACGAACAGCTCCTCGCTGCGCCCCGAGGGCTCGTCATCGAAGGCGCCGGCGTGCGCACCGACCAGGAACAGATTGCCGGGCTTGATGTCGCGATGCACGATGCCAAGCTTGTGCGCGATGCGGAGCAACTTGCACATTTGCACGATGACTGTCTCGGTTTCGCGCAGACCCAAGGGCCCCCAACCGTCGAGACGATCGGCCAAGCTCTCGCCTTCGAGCAGCTCCATCACGATGAACGGTGTGCCGTCGTCCATTTCGCCGTGGTCGAAAGTACGCACGACATGGGGGCTGTTGATCTTGGCCGCCGCAGTTGCTTCGAGGCGGAAGCGGGACTTCATCGCGGGGTGCTGCTGGATGAGCAGCGGATCGATGAACTTGACGGCGACCTCGCTGTCGAGGCGGAGGTGAGCAGCCACCCAAACGGTGCCCATGCCTCCCTGGCCGAGCTTGCGGACGAGGCGCACGTGCGGCGTGACCATCATCCCCGGCGCGAACACCGTCATGGCCAACCCCAATAAGTCATCCTATCGCCACAGCGGTCCCCCCTCGCAAAACGTACCCCGTGATTGGACACCCGCGCGCCAATTTTGTCACGCGCTGTTCACGGCGCGAAGGACCTGAAGAACTTGGAAACTCGCCGGCCAACCCAGCGAGTTTCCGTGCGCCTCAAGGGCTTTTCGCTGGCGCAGGCTTCGCTACCGCAGGCTTCGCTACCGCAGGCTTCGCTACCGCAGGCTTCGCTACCGCAGGCTTCGCTACCGCAGGCTTCGCTACCGCAGGCTTCGCTACCGCAGGCTTCGCTACCGCAGGCTTCGCTACCTCAGGCTTCGCTGCCCCAGGCTTCGCTGCCTCAGGCTTCGCTGCCCCAGGCTTCGCTGCCCCAGGCTTGACCGCCCCCGGCTTTGTGCTGTCGTTCGACATGCCCGGGGGAGCGACCGCCGGAGGAGCGACCGGCTGAGGGCAGCCATTTTTACCCGACTCGGGATCCGTCACTCCCCGTTCAGAAGGGCACGCGTCTTTCGTATCGACGATGCCGTCCGAATCGGTGTCCGGGCAACCGTTCGTCCTCGCGTCATCGGCGGTTGCAATACCGGCCACCAAGCTGCAGCGATCGTCCGCATCCTGAATGCCATCGCCATCGTTGTCGGGATCGGGGCAGCCGTCCTCATCCTGGAAGCCGTCTCGATCTTCGGGGGTCATCGGGCATTGGTCGGCCGTGCCTTTCACGCCGTCCTTGTCTGGATCCAGATCCGGGCAGCCACGTTCAATCGGATCGACGGCCGCCACACCGGGGACGTTCGGGCAATGATCCGCGACATCGAGGATTCCATCTTGATCGTTGTCAGCCTCGGGACAGCCGTCCCCGTCCTCAAAGCCGTCGGCATCCTCGGGCACGTTCGGGCAACGGTCGACGGCGTCCTTGACCGAATCCTCGTCGTTGTCGATATCGGGGCAACCATCCGTGTCCTCGAAGCCGTCACGATCTTCGGCAAACTCGGGACATTGGTCGTCTCGATCAAGCACCCCGTCGTTGTCGATGTCGTGCTTGCGCGGAGCCCAGCCAATGGCGAGCGTGCCGCGCACGGGAGCATTGCCAAGCCCCGCGACCGTCGCAAAATCGACACCGGCAAGCAGTGAAAGATCGTTGTCAAAGGTGTAACGCGCACCGGCGCCAACCTGGGCTTGGCTCAACAGCGCGGAACCGCTCGAGAACGGCGCCAGTGGATAAACCGGCACGTGTCCGTACAGCTCTGCGAACCACTGCCAACGGCCTTCTTTGTCCAGACCAAAGGCCTGCGGCTTCACAGCGATGGCGAGGTTGAAAGGCAATTCGTGCCCAAAGCGCCGCGGGCACGCGAAGATCGCCTCGTCGGTAACGAGCCCCGGACACGCGAAATTCTCGCGTTCAGCGCGCACTTTCACGCCGAGGGAACCGTGAACGGCCAGCGCGAAAAGATCATAGCTTCCGAGCAAGCGAGTCTCGCTCGTGACCGCACCTTCACCAAGGTAGGATTGCTGATCGCCAGTAGGAATGCCGAGGCGCTGAAGGATCGCAAGCGAGAAGCCGGCGTTCGGAGACGTCGCATCGCTGAGTGTCGGTCGGATGAGGGTGCCTTTGACGACGACCTTCACGTCCCCGAGCGCGTAACGCGGAAGCGCGTACGATCCGAGCGTCCTTAGAGCAAATTGATTGAGATCCGCCGCCGGATCGTCGCCAGCCTGAAAGAGAACGAAGGGCAAGTCGATGCCGATGGCGAGCCTGTCGAACAGACCGATGTTCGCGATGAAATCGGACGACAGCTGGTGCTCGAGCACGCGGATTGGAGCACCGCCCGTCGGCGACAACCCGACTTGGCGAAAGCCATAACTCGTATAAAGCCCGGCATTGTAGGCGCCCGTACTCGGCGAGCCCGCCGACTCGAAGCTCAAGCCACCGTTCGGATCGGTCGGCGGTTGAAAGCCCCGCAAGTCGAGCGACGGCACCTCGCCGGCGGCCTGCGCTTCGACGGCTAGCAGGCAAAACGTAAGCGCCGCCAAGCCCGTTGTAAGCGTGCGCGATAGATAATTTGTTCTCACGGCGGCAACCTACGCGAAGCTGGCACCCGCGCCAAGCGAGAGGTGGTAGACCGCGAGTCATGGACGGAATCCGCATTCGCGGGGGGAAGCCGCTCGCGGGTCGCGTGCGCATCAGCGGTTCGAAAAACGCAGCGTTGCCGATACTCTGCGCGACCTTGCTCTCGGACGGCGAGAGCCAGCTTCGAAACGTACCGGACCTGAGGGACATCGGCACCACGGCTCAGCTCCTCGAGACGATGGGCTGCACCGTGCATTGCGCGCCCCCGGTCGTGCGGGTCAAACCGAACAACGTCACCCCCGAGGCTCCCTACGAGCTCGTCAAACAAATGCGCGCCAGCGTGCTCGTACTCGGCCCGCTCGTGGCTCGCTTTGGAAGGGCCAAGGTCTCGCTCCCAGGCGGCTGTCAAATAGGTTCCCGTCCGATCGACCAGCATTTAAAGGGCCTGGAAGCACTCGGCGCGACCATTCGCACGGACCACGGCTACGTCCTGGCCGAAGCTCCGCGGCTACGCGGTGCCGAGATCGTCTTCGACATGCCCACCGTGACGGGCACCGAAAATCTGATGATGGCTGCGGCGCTCGCCAAGGGTCGAACCACCCTCGTCAACAGCGCGCGTGAGCCCGAGATTGTGGAGCTCGCGCGGGTGCTCAACAAGATGGGTGCGAAAGTCCGCGGAGCCGGGACCGGCGTCATCGAGATCGAGGGCCAGGACGAGCTCGCCCCGTTTGACCATGCGATTATTCCCGACCGAATCGAGGCGGGCACCTACCTCGTCGCCGCGGCTGCGGCTGGCGGCGACGTGCTCGTCGAAAACGTCCCGGTCGAAGATCTCGAGACCCTGATAGCGAAAATGCGAGCGGCCGGCGTGACGCTCGAACCCGACGGTTCGGGCGTGCGCGTGGTGCGCTTCAATCCGCTCCGTTCCGTCGACGTGACGACCGCACCGCATCCAGGTTTTCCGACCGACATGCAGGCTCAATTCATGGTGCTGATGTGCCTCGCCCAAGGCACGTCACAAATCAGCGAGGCCGTCTTCGAGAATCGTTTCATGCACGTCCCCGAGCTCATCCGAATGGGAGCGAGCATCGATATCCACGGACACACCGCGCACGTTCGGCAAGCGAAAAGACTCGATGGAACGGAAGTCATGGCGACCGACCTCCGCGCCAGCGCTTCGCTCGTCATCGCCGGCCTCGTCGCCGAAGGCGAGACCCTCGTGCGGCGCGTTTACCACCTCGATCGCGGCTACGAGCGGATGGAAGCAAAACTCGAAGCGCTCGGTGCCAGCGTCGCCAGGGAACACCACGTCGAAGGTTAGAGAGCGTGCGGGCGCACTGCGCCAAAGCGACGGACGCAACCACCCGAACGCGAGGGATGCTCGCAGCCAAAGAGTGGGCGTGCTAGGACGCAAGCCCTCATGAAGCTGCACGAGTATCAAGCCAAACAGATCTTCGCCCGCTACGGCGTCCCGATCCCGAAGGGCAAGGTCGTCCTCGAATCGAAAGACATCGAGTCCACCGCCAAAGCCTTGATCGACGAGACGGGGACAGCGATCGTCGTCGTCAAGGCGCAGATCCACGCAGGAGGCCGTGGCAAAGGGGGCGGCGTCAAAGTCGCCAAGGGCCTTCAAGCGGCGGTCGAGCACGCCCATGCCATCTTCGGCATGCAGCTCGTCACGAAGCAGACGGGCCCCGAAGGCCAGCAGGTCCGGCGGCTCTATCTCGAGCAAGGCCTCGACATCGCGCGGGAACTCTACATCGCGCTCGTCGTCGATCGTGACAAGCGCCAGGTCGCCATCATCGCCTCGACCGAAGGTGGCATGGACATCGAGGAAGTCGCCGCCGAACATCCTGAGAAGATTTTGACAACCCACGTCGATCCCCTGCTCGGTCTGGCGCCATTTCAGATCCGCCAGATCGCCTTCAAGCTTGGGATCCGCGAAAAAAGCACGCTAGCGGCATTCTCGAAGCTGATGACGAACCTCTACGCGGCGTTCGTCACCGAAGATGCCTCACTGATTGAAGTGAATCCGCTGGTCGTGACGAAGGGCGGCGAAGTCGTCGCGCTCGACGGAAAAATGACGACCGATGACAACGCGGAATACCGTCACAAAGAATGGGCGGACCTCCGAGACACGAACGAGGAAGATCCGGTCGAGCTCGAGGCGAAGGAAGCAGGCCTCTCGTACGTCTCCCTCGACGGCAACATCGGTTGCCTCGTCAACGGCGCCGGTCTCGCGATGGCCACGATGGACATCATCAAGCACTTCGGCGGAAGCCCAGCGAATTTCCTGGATGTCGGAGGCAGTGCGAACCAGGAACAAGTGAAGCACGCCTTCCAGATGATCCTGTCGAGCCCGCACGTGAAAGGGATCTTCATCAACATTTTCGGCGGCATCATGCAGTGCGACGTGATTGCGGAAGGCGTCATCGCGGCGACGAAAGAGCTGGGCCTGAAGGTGCCGCTGGTCGTGCGTCTCGAGGGCAACAACGTCGAGAAGGGCAAGCAGCTCTTGGCCGAAAGTGGCCTCGCGATTCAGTCGGCTGACGACATGGCCGACGGAGCCAAAAAGATCGTCGCAGCAGTGGGCAAGTGAGATCATGAGCATCCTCGTCAACAAGCACTCCAAGGTCATTTTTCAAGGCATCACCGGCTCCTTCGGGTCGCGCCACGCGAAGGGCTGCATTGCTTACGGCACCCAGGTCGTCGGCGGCATCGTCCCGGGTCGCGCGGGCGAGACCTTCAACCCCGAGTTGCCCGGAAAGGCCCCCGTTCCGATGTTCGACACGGTGGCGGACGCCGTCTACGCCACCGGCGCCAACGTCACCTGCATCTTCGTCCCACCGCCGTTCGCAGCCGATGCCATCTGCGAGGCCATCGATGCGGGTGTCGAGCTTTGCATCTGCATCACCGAGGGGATCCCGGTCCTCGACATGGTGCGCGCGCGGGCCTACCTCGCGGGTAAAAAGACGCTGCTTGTCGGACCGAACTGCCCGGGCGTCATCACCCCCGGCGAGACGAAGATCGGCATCATGCCTGGGGCGATCCACAAGCCCGGACGCATCGGCGTCGTCTCCAGGTCCGGCACGCTGACGTACGAAGCCGTCGGCCAGCTGACGGCACTCGGGATCGGTCAGTCCACGTGCGTCGGCATCGGCGGTGATCCCGTAAAGGGCCTGGATTTCATCGAGGTGCTCGCGCTCTTCAACGACGATCCGGACACCGATGGGGTGATCATGATCGGCGAAATCGGCGGCAACGCCGAGGAAGACGCGGCCGCATGGATCAAGGCGAATATGAAGAAGCCTGTCGCTGGCTTCATCGCTGGAACGACGGCGCCACCGGGCAAACGCATGGGGCATGCCGGTGCGATCATTGCGGGCGGAAAAGGTACGGCAACCGCGAAACAAGCCGCCATGCTCGATGCCGGTATCGCGCTCGCACCGACGCCCTCGGACATGGGGAAGACGCTCGCCGCTCTGCTGTGACGCTTCGCCTTATTGACTCAGCTGTGCTTTGACGGTTCGCCTTATTGACTCAGCTGTGTTTCTTGCCGCTTCGACGGAGGAACGCGTGAACCAAGACGAAGAACACGAATGCGGCGAAGCCTGCGATGAGCCTGGCCATCACGCGTTTCCGGGACTCGCGACGCACGACGTGCTCCAAGGCGCCCTCGACGCCGCGGGTGCAGCGCCGGCACTCCCGGAGGCTCCGGCCGCCATCGCGGAACTAGCGAACGCCTGTATTCGATTCGTGACGGCCATGCTCGGAAAGCTATCGGGCACGGTGAATCCAGACCTGGCTCCGGACTTTACGTCGGAGACCTTGTCGCTCATCGACCATTATGTGGCCGAGTCACGTCGTAGCCTCGCCGAGCGACCGGAAGCGATCCCGCTCAGCACCAACACCATCGGCGCTTATCTCGGCGAGGTGATCCGTCGGCAGCACCGTTGCTGGTGGCGCATGGGAGAAGGCGACGCCGTCACGTGGTGCCTCGACTTCGAGGCGGTGAAGCTATCGTTTTTCCCCATGCAAATGGCTTACGGATTGCTCGCAGCCGAAGAAGGCTCGGACCATCAGTTCAGCGGCTTCGAGCTTTCGGACGAAGATCACGACCACGTGATAGCGCGGCTGGCCGAGCTGCCGCGGGTCTCGGAAGAGGAATATCGGCTCCCTTCGCTGCGCCTCGAAGTGCTCGACATTTCAATCGAAACGCTCGTAGCGAAGCAGCTGAATGACCCGTACGCGAAGCGCGCGTTCGGACCTTCCGATTACCCGTGACGCAACCCGACGGCCTCGACGCTGTGGTTCGCGACTGACAAGGAAGCCCGCAAAAGCGGATAGGCGAGATGCCCGCGCGCGCGGCTCGTCCTCCCGGCGGAACCTCAGTTGCTCAGCAGCTTCGTGGACGCCTCTTTTTTCCGACACACTGCTAGGATGCGCACACTGTGATTTACGTCCTATTTGGGCTTCTCATCGCTCTCGTCTGGGCTCTTGGCTTCATCCTCCAATGGAGCCTCTGGATCACGCTTGGTCTGAGCGCCATCATCTTCCTCATCGGCCTCGGAACCTTCGGCTTGAAGCGCCTGCGCGCACGCCGCTCCGCAGGCGGACTCGAGCGCGCCCTAGCAGAGCAGGCACGCCAACAGGAGGCCAATGCAAGCCCGCAAAAGCGCGCAGAGATCCAGGCTCTCCAGAAGCAGATCACCGACGGCATCAATGCCCTGAAGACGAGCAAGCTCGGCGGAAAAAGGCGCGGCGGCTCTGCCCTCTACTCCCTACCCTGGTACGCGATCATTGGGCCACCCGGAGCGGGCAAGACGACGGCGCTGAAGGCGTCCGGACTGCAATTTCCTTACGCGGATTCGAGCGTTCGGGGAGTTGGCGGAACCCGAAACTGCGACTGGTGGTTCACGAACGACGCCATCCTGCTCGACACTGCGGGGCGCTACACGACGGAGCACGAGGACCAAAGCGAGTGGCTTGCCTTCCTCGACATGCTTCGCAAATACCGCAGTGACAAGCCATTGAATGGCCTCATTGTCGCCATCAGCGTGCCAGACGTCATCGATGCGAACGACACGCAGCTCGAGTCGATGGGGAAGAAACTCCGCGCGCGTATCGACGAAGTGATGACGAAGCTCGGCATGGTGCTGCCGGTGTACGTCATTGTCACCAAGTGCGACCTCGTGGCGGGCTTCAGCGAGTTCTTCAATGACCTCAGGAAAAGCGATCGCTCCCAGCCGCTCGGGGCGACGATTCCGCTGCAAGCCGACCGGCGAGATCCCGCCGCTATCTTCACGCGCGAATTCGACCTGATGGTGCAACAGGTGCACGGCCGCGGCATGAAGCGCCTCGCGTCCGAGCGCGACCGGCGTGCCCGCGAAGCCATCTACGGGTTCCCGCTGGAGTTCGCCGGACTGCGACGAAACCTCGCCGATCTTCTCGGTCAAGTGTTCATGGTGAACGCCTTTCAGGGCACTCCGACATTTCGCGGCTTCTACTTCACGAGCGGCACCCAAGAGGGCGCTCCCCTTGGCCGCGTGCTTTCACGCATGGGCCAAGCGATGGGGATCCCGCCCCAACAGCACGTAGTGGAGGCACGGGTCGAGTCGAAGAGCTATTTTCTCTACGACGTCTTCACGCGCATCGTCTTTCCGGACGCGGAGGTGGCTTCACGCAGCGCCTCGGAGTTGCGCCGCCAACGCTATCTGAGGATTGGGATCAGTGTCACGGCGCTGGCCCTCGCCTTCACCGTCGCGATACCGAGCACTCTCTCCTTTCTCAACAACCGCGAGTTCCTCCGGCTGGCCAAGGAGCGCGCTGAAGTTGCGATGAAGATCAACTGGGACAACCGTTCGGAACCGGTGCGCATCAAGCTCGAGGCGCTCGAGCCGCTCCGCAAGAGCCTCGAAGAACTCGAAACCCACAAGTCCAAAGGCATCCCGTTCGGCATGCGGTTTTTGATGTACTCGGGCGACGAGATCTACCCAAGGCTCGTCGCGGCTTACATCTCCAACATGCAGCGGGGATTCGTGTCTCCGGCGAAGTTCAAGCTCGAGGACGAGCTCAGCAAGATCACCGGCGAAAAGTACGCAGCCGAGCGGCTACGCCTGAAGACGTATTTGATGCTGAGCGACGTGGAGCATCTCGATGTCGAGTTTGCCGCCGCTCGCTACACGGCCCTTTGGACCGACATTACGAAGGCCACGAATGACGTTTCGATGGTGGAGCTGAAGAAGCGAATGAGCCCGCATCTCCTCGCTTACTTTGGGCTCATCAAACCGGGTTCGAACCCCGAGGACAAGGCCCGCGCGAAGCCCGTTCCAGCCAACGATAAGGTCGTCGCGCACGCACGGGAAGCGCTTCAGTCGCGTCCCGCGCGGGTCCGTTATCTGGCGATGTTCGTCGACACGGTCGAGGCCGAGCAACACGATGATTCGGAGGAAGGTGTTCGTGGGAATCTTCGCTTTCTGCCGGTCTCGCTCGACGCGATGTTCAGCGACCGAAAGGAAGTTCTCGGCTGGCTTCGAAGCCAGCAAAACGACAGCGGCAAGGGTTACTACCAGGTGCGAAGTCCCTATACAGACCGGGGCCACGCGGCGGTGCTCGGAAACATGGAGGCTGCGAAGGACCTTCTCGAACGCGAGCAATGGGTCGTTCCGCTCACTCCGGACGAGCAAGGCGAGCAGGTAGCAAGGAACATCGGGAACCTCGGCGAGGACTACGAACAAAGCTACATCGGTGCGTGGAAAGCGTTTCTCACCGACATCGCAGTGAAATCTCCGAACACGCTGACAGAAGCCGCCACCCTCTACGGGGATGAGCCGGGTGGTCTCAGGCGCCCAGAGTGGCCCTTTCTCCGGATCTTGCGCGCCCTGGAGGACCACACCCAATGGAAAAAACCCCTTTCGGCCCTCGAAGACAAGCGGGTGAGCAAAATAGCCAATCAGAAACTGAATCAGCGCCTCACCTCGGGCACGGGCCTGCGCTTCAACCTCGACGTGAACAAAATCGCCGGCAAGTCGAGCAAGGTCCCCGCGATGTTCGCGAGCACGGTGTTGTTTGGGGTTCCCTCCGCAACCAACAAGGACCCCCTCAGCGACACGCCGCTCTCGAACTACGTCACGCTTTTGAACACGTTGAGGTTGAGGATGCTGGCGGCGCAGAAAGATCAGAGCGACGCCGGCGTCAACGTCGTCATCCTCGACCTCAACAAGGCGGTTTCGAACGCGGAGGCGCTCTTGAAGCCACTCGACCAGCTCGCGCAGACCTCGCTTTTGCCGCTGTTGATGGCGCCCCTCAACGTCGGAGGAAAGCTGAAATTGCCGACGGCGGTGCGATGAACGTTGCGTGAGCGCGTCGCGGCTAAGAACAGCTTGAGTGCCCTCGAGCAAACGCAAGCCGAAGCCGTCGATGGCTGAATCACGAGGGGGGTCGGCGACGCTCAGTTCGGCGTGTCGGTGGGGCAGCCGGTCACGATTTTCAGTGATTGGACGCTGCCGCTTTTCAACTGCTCGCAGGCGTTTCCATGCAGCGTGATGGTTGCGTCGGATGACCATCCCCAGCCATTTTTTGGATCGAGCGGAATGCTCACGCAGCCGAAATACACGTTGGTGAATCCCTTATCCGCGGGCGGGTCGGTGACGGCAATCGTGCACTCGATCGCCTTCGCGGCGATCACCGAGAAAACCTCGCCGAGCTTGCCGAGTTCCTTCGCCTCCAGGTACTTCGTTGCGCCCGCGTTTGGAACGCCGCCCGCAACGGCCATGTCGTCGAGCACGCCCTCGTAGAGCGCCAGATCGGCGACACCGATGACGTAAACGTCGATGCCGAGCGCATGAATGGCTTCGATGGCGGCCACCGTCGGCTCGCGGTCCACGCACAGGCGCGGTCCGCCACCGGGGTAGCCGAGCCCACAGCACCCTTCGCTCGGCGTGCAGGCACCCTCGATCACGGGCATGCAGTCGTCCGCGCCGCAAACGGCGAAGGCGTTGCAGTTGGGGCCGCCGTCGGTGAGCAAGAGAACCACCGTCCGGCCTTTCAGCTTTGCAAGGGTCGGCAAGAGCGCCGCGAGCGTCGCGGCGGTAGGCGTTCCACCCGCGGGCGTGAGGGCCATCGCGTTGATGAACGCCTGTTGAGTCGGTCCGACGACGCCCGACGAAAACGGATCGCCCGGAGCGACCGGCATGACCTCGCTCCCAGCCGAGCAACCCTGCTTCGGCCCTGGAAAGACCGCCACGCCAGCGTTGATGAGAGGGCCGAGTTTCGCGACGAGCGAAGTCGCGGCTTGGCGCACCACTTGGTAGCGATTGTAGCCGTTTTTACTAGGAACTTCGGTCAGCATGCTGGCCGAAGCATCGAGCACAAAGTAAAGATTCGGCGCATCGAAAGTGATGGCGTGCGTCTCGGTTCCGCACGTCCCTTCATCGCTGCAGTTCAGACTGCCGCCGGCACCCTGGCCGAAGGTTTCGGTGCCCCCAGCCGAGCCGCTCGTCGCCCCGTAACCGATCGGCTTTTCCGTTGAGCTCGCCGGTCCACCGCGCCCCTCGCGGTTGCCGCAGCCCTCGACGATAAGGCTGAAGAGCGCGCCGAAGACCACGAGTCGCACCCACCTCATCGCCCGAGAATAGCGCAATCCCGCACTCAATCGAAATGTTCGAAGCCGCGCGCTTCAAGCGGGGTCGCGCAGCCCTTCTCGATGAGCCACACCCACTCACCGCGTGCCCGTTCCGCGGTCGTCAACGCACGAGCGCGTCCGATGCGGCGAAACACGCCATCCAGTGGTGCATCCTCGGCTGCCGCGACCAGGAGCGCGTAATCCTCACCACCAAAAAGCGCGAGCTCGAGTGGCGCCATGCCGAGCGCTGTTGCCGCCGCTCGGAGCGCCTCGTCCACGCATTCATGCGCGTCGATCTCAAGTGCAACCCCGCTCGCCTGAGCGAGGCGCGAGGCATCGAGTGCAAGGCCATCGGAGACGTCGATAGCCGCCTCGGCGAACGCCGCCGCAGCGACGCCAGCTTCGATAAGCGCCCGTGGATAACGCCACGCCTGCAAGTCAGCATCCGTGGAGAGCATGCTTTTTAACAAACGCTCGAGCCCCGCCCGCGCGAGGCCGAGCGAGCCCGCGAGCCACAGCGTATCCCCGGCCCGCACGCGATCGCGCCGCATGGGACGAACCGCCTCGCCAAGGACGCTCGTCGTTATCGAGAGCTCCGCGCCGCGACTCAGATTGCCACCGAGAACGGCGGTCGCAAGGTCATCGCAGGCCCGACGCTGCCCCCGGGCAATTCCATCGAGCCACGCGGAGTCGAGCCCACGAGGCAGCACCAAGGCCGAAAGCACGCCGCGGGGCTTTGCTCCCATCGCCGCGAGGTCGGACAGAGCCGCCATGGTCGCTCGGTAACCGAGGCACTCGGCGTCGAGCCAGCGGAGCTCAAAGTGAACGTGTTCTACCGCCGCGTCGATGGACCAAACCAGGGGATGCGCGGCCTTTGTCAGGATGGCGGCGTCGTCCCCGATCCCCAATTCCACCCCGGCGGCGCCGCTGCCCAGAATCTTTGCCAGGCTTGCGATTCGCTGCGCTTCGTTCATCTTTCGGGAGCCTCACTCGGACGGTAGCGAGCAGGTGAATGGCACGCAAGCTCACCCGCGCCGGCGAGCCTGCACGGCTCCTCGGTCGAGGAGCTCCGGGGCGACCACGACGAAACGTAGTTTCGAGCAAAAAAACCCGCAAACTTACCCAGCGTTGAGCGTTCATGCGCCTTCACGCTTGCGCTTCTGCGAGGGCGATTCTATTCGGTCAGAGTGAATATCTCTCGTCTTCTACCGGTTGGTCTCTGCCTTGCCGCCTGCAACTCCGCCCCAGCCGAACCGGCGGGCGACGCCAGAGCACCTACGGGTGCCGTCGCGCTCGCGGACGTTCCTCTCGCCGAGCCCGACGCGAAGCTACTGGCTCCCGAGAAGGCCACCGAGAAAGCCCCGGACACCTTCAAGGTGAAGTTCGCGACGACCCGCGGCGAGTTCACGGTCGAAGCGCACCGTGACTGGGCGCCGAACGGTGCCGACCGCTTCTACAACCTCGTGCGAATTGGTTTTTTCAGCGACGTCGTCTTCTTTCGCGTGGTCGACGGCTTCGTGGCTCAATTCGGGATCCACGGCCATCCGAAGGTCGCGAAAGCCTGGCAAAATGCGAACATTCAAGATGAGCCCGTCAAAGAGGGGAACCGGCGCGGACGGCTCGTTTTCGCAAAGGGAGGGCCCAACAGCCGCTCGACTCAGTTCTTCATCAACTTCAAGGACAACGCCTCCCTCGACAGCATGGGGTTCCCGGCATTCGCCGAGGTCGTCGCCGGAATGGGTGTCGTCGATTCACTGAACAAGGAGTACGGCGAGCAGCCGACCTCCAAGCAAGGCGAGCTCACGCGCTTCGGTAATGCTTGGCTGAAAGGGCAGTTCCCGAACCTCGACTCCATCCAGTCCGCCACGCTCCTGCCTTCCGCGGAGCCAGCCAAAACCGTTGAGCCTGGGAAGACGGCCGAGCCAACCACGACCGCTGAGCCATCGAAGACGGCCGAGCCTGTGAAGCCCGCCGAGCCATCCAAGCCCGGTGCGCCAGTGAAGCCCGGTGCGCCAGTGAAGCCCGGTGCGACCCCAAAAGCGGGCTCACCCAACCAAGGCCACTGAGCCAACGAAAACCCTCGGTGTTTGGCTCGGTGTTTGGATCGGTGTTTGGTTGGGTTTTTTACAAAAAGGCCCTTCAGGGGGGCCCGAAGACCGAGCGTTTCTGAGCCTTCACGGCCAACATGAGGCGTCCGTCGGGGCCTTGTTTTCCTCCGCGAGCCACCTCGACAGGGCCGCCTCCCTGACGCGGCAGATAGCGCGCGGTGCAGTTGAATTCCGCGCTGCTCCGAGGCGCGCTGTATTCGACTTGAACGCGTTGGGTGCCGCGAAGGCCGAATTGAAGGCAGCGCCAGGCGGGCGTGTCCCAGTCTTCCTTCGTCGATGCGTAGGGAAGCTGCGAGAGCTTCAACGGAACGGGGAAGTCATCGGGACAAAAGGGTCCTTGAGCGGCCTTGTCCGCGTCCTCGCCGAAAGTCAGAGACTGCTTTCCGTAAGCGGCTTCCACGCGCTTCACGCAGGTCTCGACGGCGCCACGGGCGTCGGCTTCGGCGGGGTCATGCTCGAACAGTTTTCGAACTTCTTGTTTCTCGAATAGCGCAAGGCACGCCGCATGCTCCGAAGGCGACAACCCCTCGGTGGAGTTCTTGACGCGCGTCTTGGCGACAGCCAGACCGACGCCGTCAGCATCGGGAATGCCATCGCGCAAAGCGTCATCAAGGGCGTGCATGCCGAGCGCTTCGCCCTCGATCATCGCGGTGAGGAGCGGCATGCAGGCCCCCGAGAGCTGCGCTTTTTCGGAAGCCGAAAGGTCCGCCGGTGGAGTTTTTTCCGGTTTGGTGACCAACTTTTCCTGCACGACCATCGCGACCGGTGAAGGTGCAGCGGGCAGCTCGGGACTTTTCGCTTCAGGCTTGCCACTGCAAGCGGCGAAGAGAGCGAGCAACGGAAAACCAGCACTTCGCGTCTGCATATGAAGAATGGGGTACCAGAAGACCCGCGACGCGTCAGCCGCAGCGACGGCAACCCTCTTTTCAGGCGTCGTCACGCCACCTCAGAGGGCACTGAACAACAACACGAGGACGGTATCCTTGTCGATGGCAGGGACCTTCTTCGCGACCAGCGCAAAAGACTGCTCCTCAATGGTGAGCGTGGACTGAAAGAGGCGGTCACCCACTTGAGTTGGGAGGTCGAGCTTGCCGACGGCTTCCGCGTCGATGTCCGGCGTGACCGCGCCCCCGTACGCTTTCGAGCCGCGAGCGAAAAAGACGTAGACGAGCGGAGCCGCGCCCTTTTTATTCTTGGCATTGTCCGTCAAGTTGCGACGCAGCGCCCCTTCGAGAAAGTCTGCGTATTTTCGGAACGACCAGCCGGTGACGTAAGCGCCGACCACCTTGCCGCTCGGTACGGCGACCTGCTGTCCGACAACCCACTGCAGATCGGCGCCGTTCTGCACACCCCGCAGGCCGTGCATGGAACCGAAAACCTCGACCATGCCCGGCTTCTCAAAAATGCGCTTCGAGTCGGGGATCTCGCTAAAAATCGAGCCGCCCACCGCGAGGTCGGGTTCGGCTTCGCTACGCAACACGGTGCCGTCGGGCGACACAAAAATGAAGAAAGTGCTCTTCGCAATGGCGAGGTCCGTCACCGCACCGCGAGCCTTTTCGATGCTTCGGCGCAAGCCCTCGGGATCGTGCTTAGGGTCGTCATCGATGAGCTTGCCGAGGACCGCCGCGCCCTCAGGAAGGCCCTTGCGAATTTGTGTCGTATCGCGCTCGACGAGGGGGACGAGGAATTCCAGCGCGAAAGGAGCGTTCGCCGAAGATTCCTTGAGCCGGCTCTCGCACGCCGCACTGAAAAGCAGAGAAAAGATGAGCATCCACTTCGTCTTCGTCATTCCGCACCTCGAAACGATGGCCTCGTTACAAACACGACCTCGAGCCGCTCTTGCGCCTGAAGTCGGTTCACCGCGAAAGGCTTGAGCGCCAGCGCGAGCGCCGCGCCGCCCACCGCCGTCGTCAACTTCGGAACCGCGCCAGCTTCCCGAGTGCGCAGGAGCACGAGCGCTGGACGTTCGTACTTCGTGAGGGCCGCGACGAGCAACTCCGACCGGAAACCCTCGAGCGGGGCGGCGCTCTGAGGACGCCCGAAGCGGCGAACGACCACGCCCCGTTCGTCTTCGAGCACATCGAAGCCGAGCGCCGAGAGCTCGTTCGCAAGCGCTGTATTTTCAGCGGGTGACGGAGCTCCGCCGAGGGGGCCCGACGCAGCGCCATCCGGGGGCACAAAGGTTTGCCGGGTGGCCTCAAGCGCGGCGCGGCAGGCAGCGACGCTAAGCTGGGCGTCGCGGAGTCCCTCCGGTTCGATCGGCGACGCACGCCAACGGTCGAGACTCGTCAGGCGCGCGGCGGCTGCGGTGACCGAAGGGAGGGTCCCTTGGCTGGTCGGCTGTGGCGGCGAGGCAAGCAAGAGCTCTGCGGCGACGCAAAGCACCCGCGCCTCGAAACGAGCGGCCTCAAACACCCGCAGCCGTTCGGCGGGTAGCGAGCGCTGCGGCGCGCCTCCACGGGCGCTCGAGGTCACCGTTTCGAGCGCCTCGATTCGATGCTCGATAGCAGCAATATCGGCCGAAATACGTTGATTTTCTGCGTCCATACCGGCGAGTCTCGTCGCTTCGCCGGCGAGCTCGGCTTCGCTCTTTTGGCGCCGCTCTTCCGCACGCACCAGGCGCGCTTCAGCCACCAGAACCTCGAAGGCCGCTTTGGCTTGCTCTCCCAGGAGCTGGGCCCCGGCAAAGTCCTTCGACCGCAGGGCCTCATGCGCTTCGCGGACCAGTGCAGCGGCATGGCTCCGAGCGATCGGCGCGGCTCGGGCGGCCTCCTCGATTGCGGGCAGTCGAGCCGTGCGGTCGAGGTCGCGGACCGCGTCGGGAAGAGGCAGCGGAGCGCAAGCGACCCCGAGGGTCAACAGGCCAAGCGACGCCAAAACGAGCGCGCGCTTCATGGCTTGGCTCCGAGCGGAGCGACCACCGAAGACGGACCGACCGGCTTCACGGCCGTCCCGGTGGGTGATGGTTGGCGCGAGGAAGCCTGTCGCCACTGCGCTTCAAGTCGTCCGCGGTGAGCCTGGTTCTCCTCGAGCAAACCTCGGGCGCGCTCCACCCTTCGGGCTTGTTCTTTCGCGGCCTCTTGAGCGAGGAGCGACGCTCGTTCGGCGACCCGTGCACGGACCGAGAGTTCGGCAGCCCGCGCCCACTCGGCCCCAACTCGCTCGAGCAGTCCTGCGTGTTTATCGTCCCCGGCGGCGCGCGCGCCACGAGCACGTTCGAGTGCTCGAATGGCCTCCTCGAGGAAGGGTTCATACGCGACCGCGTCCACCGCGGAGGCCCGTCCGAACGCTCGGACATCGAGCAAAAAGCGCTTGGTCGGCCCCGGAGGCAACCCGGACAGCGTACCCTCGATGGCCCTCGGGGCACTGTGAGCCAATAGCGACGGCACGGCCAGAAAGACCATGAGAGCGGCGAGGACGGCCAGGGCACGCATCGACTCGCCGGACGTACCACGAATCGCCCACCGATGGCGGACCGACACCGCCTCTCAAGCTGGGGACTTCCTCGGTATCACGCAAAGTTGGCCCCTTGGCCTACATTTGAATACAGTGTCTCCAAGACCATCCATGCGCGGCCCCAAAACCATTTCTGGCGGCGTCTCAGCGGAGCGCGATGTGCTGGGGGACGTGCGTCAGACCCAGGCGCGGAGCTCCACGCGCGAGGGCGGGCGCGTCGGGCGGAGGCGGGCTCCGCTCCCGAACGAAGGGGAGATCATCGGCGGTCACTACCGCCTCGTGCGGCGCCTCGGCGAAGGGATGTTCGGTCGCGTATTCGTCGCGGAGCGCACCGACGTACGCGAGCACCGAGTTGCCCTCAAGGTGATGACCCAAGCGGTCTACGAAAACCGCGATGTGGAGCGCGAGTTGACGATGCTCGCCGCAGCGAGTCACCCCCATATCGTCCAGCTAAAAGACCACGGTGTCACGGCGGACTTCGTATGGCTGACGATGCCTCTCTACGAAGGCGAAACATTGGCCCAGCGCCTCGACCGAGGCCCCCTCGGAATGCGCGAGGCCTACAACATTTTTGTGCCCATCGCGCGTGGTGTTCAAGCACTCCACGAGCGCGGACTTCGGCATCAGGACATCAAGCCCGAGAACATCTTCCTCGCGCGGTTCTCGGACACGACGTACCCAGTCCTCCTCGACCTGGGCGTCGCGGTCGAAAAGAACTCCGAGTTCGTCGCCGGCACGGCACTCTATGGCTCACCCGAACAAGTGATGGCCTTCGGTGGCCTCGGCGGCGTGACCGGGCTCACCGAGCGGATGGACACGTATTGCCTTGCGACAACGCTACTCCGAGCGCTGGTGGGCGAAGAGCCAGAGGCCAGAAACCCACCGAGAAGTCCGCTCGAGATCGCGCAATGGTTTGAGCGCCGCGAACGCGAGCCGTTATCGAAGCACGCGCTCGACGAGCTCACAGGCACGCCGCGGACGAAGCTCATCGAGGCGCTGCGGCACTGGCTCCAACGAGACCCAAGCGAGCGAGCCAGCGCCAAAGAGATGGCCGAAGAACTCGACGTGCTCCTCGAGCAGGAACGCGAGGCGGAACTCGCCATCGAGAAGGCCCTCGCAAAGCAGACGGTATCGCTGCAACGCGTGCGCGTGGCCCTCGCTGCGATGGCGCTGCTGGCGGCTGGCGCCGGACTCTATACGTTCTCGAAGCGCGAAACCCTGCGTCTCGCTAGTGAATTGCAGCGCGCCCGCAGCGAGGGTGCGGCATCGTTCGACAAGCTCGACACCTGCATCGCGGCACACGAACTCGAGCACGCAAAATCCGAGCGCTGCGAAGACGACCGACGCGAGTCCGAGACCGAACACACGACGGCTCTCAGCAACATCGCGCAAGGCCAGG
>CANMZR010000019.1 GCA_947502375.1 Polyangiaceae bacterium | reverse complement strand
CGGAGGCGTGGGAGCGCTTCTCCTACTACGGCATGCGCGCCCTCTTGGTCCTTTACATGACCAAGCACTTGAAGTTCGACAAGCCGCAGGCGCTGGCGATTTACGGCACGTACACGGGGCTCGTGTACCTGACGCCGTTCCTCGGCGGGATCCTCGCCGACAAGTTCCTCGGCCGTCGCAAAGCGGTCGTCATCGGCGGCATCGTGATGGCGCTCGGGCATCTCGCGATGGCGTTCGAGCCGCTGCTCTACCCCGCGCTCGGTCTGCTGATCGTCGGCAACGGTTTTTTCAAACCGAACATCTCGACCATCGTGGGCGGCCTCTACGAAGAAGGCGACACGCGTCGCGACGCCGGCTTCACCATCTTTTACATGGGCATCAACCTCGGCGCGTTCTTCTCACCGATCGTGTGCGGCGCGCTCGGCGAAAAGGTCGGCTGGGACTACGGCTTCAGCGCGGCCGGCATCGGCATGGTGATCGGCCTCGGCGTGTTCCTTTGGGGCCAACGCTTCTTCGGCACGGTCGGACTGCCGCCAACCAAACCGGGCAAGACCGCGGCAACTTCGCTGGTCGCGGGCGATTGGATGGACATCGCCATTGGCTCGGTCGCCTCGGTCGAACTCGTCTTCGGCACCATCCGCATCTGGCCCAGCATCGGCCCTGTGTTTTGGTCGGTCTTCCATGCCATCCCCCTCCCCGGTCGGGTCCTTGTCGGGCTCGCGATCCTCATCGGTCCGATGCTCGGCGCGAAGCTCGACAAGACCGAATGGACACGCGTGGCGGTGATCTACATTCTCTGCTTCTTCAACATCTTTTTCTGGATGGGCTTTGAGCAAGCGGGCGGCACGATGACGATCTTCGCCGACGAACAAACGAACCGCGCGTCGGGGCCGCTGACGCTCGTCGCGATAGGTAGTTTGCTGGCGGTTTGCTCTTTCGCGATCAAGAAATCGACCGAGAAAGAATCGAGCGGCCAGTGGCTCTGGAAGGGTCTAACGGCGATGTTCGGCGTCGCGTGCGTCTACTACTTCGTGCAGGCCGGGCGCGCGCTCACCGGGACGCCCGAAGCCGACATCCCCGCCTCGATGTTCCAGGCGATAAACCCGCTCTTCATCGTGGCCTTCGCGCCGTTCATCGGCTCTATCTGGACGCGCCTCGACTCGGACGCGAAGACGCGCACCTCCTCCGCCGTGAAGATGGCGATCGGCATGGTGATCCTCGGCCTTGGTTTCGTCGTGATGTACATCGGCCAAAAGGGCGCAACGGGCGGAGCAAAAATCGGCCCGCAGTGGCTGCTGTGCGTCTACGCCCTCCACACGCTCGGTGAGCTCTGCCTCTCGCCGATCGGCCTGTCGATGGTGACGAAGCTCTCCGCGCCGCGCATCCTGTCCTTGATGATGGGCGTGTGGTTCCTCTCCTCAGCGGCTGCGAACAAACTCGCCGGCTCACTCGAGCACATCGTCGAGGCGCGCCACTTACCCGTGTACGGCGTGCTTATCGCTACGTCGATCGGCGCGGCGATCGTGCTGCTCGTATTGAGCCCAGTCTTGAAAAAGTGGATGCACGGCGCGGAAGACGCCGGAGGTACACAGGGACACTGAAGCATGAAGACAGAAACGGCTCGCCCCGAGGACTCAGGCAGCCTGGTCCGGGAGCTCAAAAGTCAGGCCACGATCCTCCTGTGCTTCATCGGGATCATGTGGGCCGAGGAGCTCATCGACAACGTCGTCTTCGGCGGCGGACTCGACCGCTACGGCATTCATCCGCGCACACTCGTGGGGCTCTCGGGGATCCCGCTCGCGCCGTTTCTGCACGGGGGCTTCGGCCACCTCATGGCGAACACGGTGCCGCTCTTTGTGCTCGGGTTCTTCGTGATGCTGCGTCGCAGGATGGACTTTTTCTACGTCACAATCGCGAGCACGTTCATCGGCGGCTTGGGCGTGTGGCTCGTGGGCCGCGCGAACACGGTGCACGTTGGCGCGAGCATCGTGATCTTCGGATACCTAGGTTTTTTATTGAGCCGGGGCATTTTTGAGCGACGCCTTTGGTCGATCCTCGGCAGTCTCGCCGTCTTTTTTCTCTACGGCAGCGCCCTCTGGGGTGTGTTGCCGGGGCGCGAAGGCATCAGCTGGGAGGGGCATCTTTTCGGCTTCTTTGGGGGCGTGCTCGCGGCACGCCAACTCAGCCAACGAGCAGCGAACGTCACAACGACTTGATGGTGATTTTACCCGCGCCGGGGTTGTTCGCGTCCGCTTGGCTCGGGTTCGCTCCGCTATTGAAAGAAAGCCCGCCTATACCCGAGGAGCCCGAAGCCAGGCCGCCGCCGTTGCCCCCTTGGTAACCGCCGCCGCCGGCACCGCCGTTGCCGCCGTTACCACCACCGCCGAAGCCGCCGATGCCGGGCGTGACGCACTGACCTGGGCGCTTCGAGGTGCAGCCGAGCGCGCCGTTGATAAAGGCTTTGCCGCCGTCGCCACCGCCGTCGCCATTGAAGCCACCGCCGGCCGAGCCAGCACCGCCACAACCCGCATACGTTCCATCGCCGCTGCTCGCGCCGCCCTTGCCATCCCCCGCGTTAGCCTTGCCGCCCATGAGTACGATGTCGTTGGCGCCCGCCGCACCGAAACCCCCGCCGCCAGCCGCGACGATGAGCGGCTTATCGGACCCCACCACCGCGAACGTTCCGCCTCCGCCGCCCACGTCCACGAGTCCGCCGTCACTGCCCATCTGCCCGACGACCAGCTTCCACACCTCGCCTTTTTTGAGGGAAAAGTCGCCCCGTAGCCGAGCACCGGCTCCGCCCGGCTCGGTGCCCTTCATGCCCGTTTTGCTCGCACCTCCCGCGGCGCCAAAGACTTCGATCTGGTACACGCCGTCGGCCGGAACCGTGAAGAGTTGGTAGCCGGCCTGCACCGTCACCTTGCCTTTCAGAGGGTTTCCAGGCCCGTAGGCTGCGTCACACTGGGCTTGCGATGGCCCCGCCGCACCCGTTTGGTTGCAGGTCGTGAAGGTCACTTCAAACTTGCACTTGCCACTAATGCAAGGAGAGCCGCCGCAATCGGCCGCGCTCGTGCACGCTTGAGCCGGACCACATGCGGGACAGGCCGAGCCGCCGCAATCCACGTCCGACTCCGAGCCGTTTTTCACGCCGTCGGTGCAATCCGAAGCCGCGCAGACGCCCGCCTTGCAGATGCCGCTCGAACAATCGGTGGCGTCCTTGCAGGTCTTGCCGATGGAGCAAGGGCCGCAGTTGGGGCCGCCGCAATCGAGAGCCGTCTCGGTCCCGTCCAGCTTGCCGTTGAGGCAGGTTGCCGCGGCGCACACGCCGCCTTGGCACACGTTCGTCGGGCATTGGCTCGCTTTGGTGCAAGGCATCTTCTCGCCGCCACCCGTGGCGGTGGTACTCGGAGCGCCGCCGGTGCCACCGGTGCCCGCGCCACCCGTAGCTCCGCCGGCCCCGTCGCCGGTGCCGCTCGAAACGCTACTCGAAAGAGGCTCCGTCTCGGTCGCTCCACGCGCGCACGAAAACCCACTCGCCAGCACCATCAACGTAGCAAAAAGCGCCACCGATGAACGGAAAGCCGTCATGTGTGTCATTGTTGCGAAGGCTAACAGATTCTTCCTGTCAGCTCGAACTTCGCGCTCCAATGCTCCAAGCTTCAGCGGCGCGCGTGCAGGGTGACCTCGTCCCGGTCGTGGTAGAGTTGGCGGGCGCGGATCTCTCGCCACCCGCCCGCGGCGAGCAGACGCTTCACGTCATTGACCATCGAGAGCCGGCGCTTCATCGGCAGCTTGATGTTCGAGACGAGGTAGCGCGCCCAGTGTTTTTCGCCCCACATCGCGAGCAATTTTCCAACCTCCGCGGGCTTCCACACCATGTCGCAAAAAAGCCAATCCACCGCCTCTTCCGGGCGGTAGGTGAAGGCGTTGTCGCGCAAGTGAAGAACCTTCCGATCGCGTGCGATGTCGGGTTGCAGATTCGCGCGATCAACCGCGATTACCCGCGTTTTACGGCGCAAAAGCAGCCACGTCCAGCCCCCTGGAGCCGCACCGAGATCGACGCAAACGTCCCCCGACTCGGGTCCGTAACCAATCCACGCGATCGCTTCGGCGAGCTTTGAGGTGGCGCGAGAAGGCGCACCGGATGGGATCTTCATCCGTGCACGCCCACCTGCCCAGAGAGACACCGTGCTCGAGAGGGGCTGTGCCCCGACGTAGGCACGCCCGGACTCGGCGAGGCACACCTGCACGATGGGCTCAGCCGGGTCGTAGAGTTCATGGGCCCGCACGCTCCGCTCGCCGGCCGACCCGAGGGCCTTGGTCACACCCTCCGCGAGCTCGGTCGCTTGGGCCGAGAGGGGGTTCCCGCCATCGCTATCGGGCACCCACACGTGAAGCGACCAGGCTGCGGGGGCCGCGGGGAGCAAAGGTCGAAGGACAGCGACGACGGCCTCGACGGTCGGCGCGACCTCCGCTGCAATCGGGAAGCCCTGACGTCCGAACACCGGCAATTCGGAACCCGGCTTCAACGCATCCCCGATGACGAGCGCAGGAGCGAGCACCCGGCCGCCTGGAAGTTCCTCCGCGAGATCGCGCTCGAAGTCAGCGCGCGAGGTCCAGAGCCACTTCATGAGGTTTCGTTTAACGAGGATTTGGCTTCGCGGCTCGCGAATTCGACGCTTTTATGTTGGCGACCCGGCGGCCTCACGAAGGCCGGTCGAACCCGACCCTTGGGCACGGGCAGAGGCGGCGAGCGCTCAGCGAATCGAAAGCGTTTCCTCGCCGGCCATGAGCACCTTGCGGAGTGAGGCGACGAAGTAGCCGTCGGTCCCGTGAACGTGCGGCAAGAGCCGAAAGGAACAGCCCCCTTCGGCAAGCCGGGCACCAAGCTCGGAATCGAACGGAACGGGCTCGAGGCCGTGCGCCGCCAGGCCCGCGACGACACCCTCGCACTCGGCGCGAAGCACACTGCACACCGCATAAATCATGCGCCCGCCAGGCTCGAGGTGCTCGGCCACGCGGGCGGCGATGCCGAGCTGAACGACCGCCATCCGCTCAGGATCCGCGGCGCTCAACCGGTGCGCTATCTCGGGCCTGCGACGCAAGGTCCCGGTACCGGTGCACGGCGCATCCACGAGCACGCGGTCGTAGGTTCGCTCGAGGCCGCCAGAGCCCACACTCCAGTCAACCGGAAACCTATCGCGAATCGTCGGGCTCACGATGCGCGCGAGTTTGTTGGGATGACGGTCGGCGGCGTCCACCGCACCGTCGGGCGCAACGAGCTCGGCCAGGAGCAAGGTCTTGCCACCGCGCCCCGCACAGGCGTCGAGCACATGTTCGCCAGGCTTCGCACCGATCGCGAGCGCTATCACCTGGGCGCCCTCTTCTTGAACGCTCCAATCGCGATTCGCGCCGGGGAGCTTCTCGGGATCGCCACCTCCACGAACGACGATGCAGCGGTCACTCAAACTCCCCTCTCGAACGTCGGCCATCGGCACCCGAGCGCGCAGTATTTCGAGCCACTCCGCGCGCACTCGACCCGCCCGCAAGCAGAGACTCGCCGCCGGGATCGGATCCGCGAGCAAGAACAATCCCGCGGCCTCCTCAGAACCAAGCGACTCGGCGAGCTCACCGCGAAGCCACGCTGGCAGCGAGGACGCGATGGCCTGGTCAAGACCCGCGCGCCCGCGCTCCAACGCGCCACCGGCCAGCTTCCGCAGGACAGCATTCGCAAACCCCGCAATCTGAGTTCCGGCCTCCGCCTTGATGGCAGAAACCGCCTCCGATACCGCCGCGAACGGCGGAACTCGCTCGAGGAACGCAATGCTGTAAGCCGCCATCAGCATCTGGGCGCGCACACCGAGCTTGCGCCGATACCGATCCCCGGTGGCGTGCTTCGCTATCGCCCGCTCGAGAAAACTGGTCGTGCGAAGGACACCATAAACGAGCTCTGTCGCCAGGGCCGCATCGCGCCTATCCAGGTTCGGGTGGCGTTCCAGCTCCGCGTCGAGCGCGACCGAGGCGTAGGCGGCATCTTGCCACACGCGCCCAAGCACCGTGGCGGCCACCGTTCGTGCATTCGGCGGCTGGTTCGACGGACCGTTTCGTTCGCTTATCATGGGTTCTTTTTCGTCGCGCGACTCAGCCGAGCAGCTCGTGCACCTGGGCGTGGATAACGTCCCAACGGCGGTTGAGGTCGTTGCGCACTGCGAGCCCCATCAAGAGGAGCAGCGCGAGCAGTCCGAATAAGCTCATCACCTCACGTACGCGCAACGGGATCGGCCGGCGTGCGATGGCCTCGGCGCCAAAGAACAAGAGGTGCCCCCCATCCAGTACGGGGATCGGCAGCAGGTTGATCAAGCCGAGGTTGATCGAGATGACCGCCAGCGCCCATAGAAAGTAACTCGCGCCTTTTTGACGCTGTTGAACCACGACATCGTAAACCGTGATCGGCCCGCCAATCGTGGACAATCCCAGCTCGCCTTTGGCGATTTTTGAGATGCCGATGGCAATGAAGCGGATCACGTCCCAGGTCTCATCGAGCGCGACCGGCAGCGCGTAGCTGAGCAACGGCGGGCGACCCACTGTCTTTTCCGGCACGCGCGGCGCCCAGTTGTGTGCACCAAACTGCGCGCGCGTCGCTCGTGAGGCTTCCTCATCGGTGAGCACCTCGACCCCGAGTTGGAACCGCCCGGACTGCTTTTCGCCGCGATGCGTCCACTCGACATCGTGTTTGGTGAGCGGCAACCGGCCCATGATTTCCTCGTACATCGTCCAGCTCGTGACCGTCAAATGGTCGATGCTTTCCAGACGGTCACCCTCGCGCATGCCCGCTACGTACTCGGGGCTCTCGGCCACGACCTCCGCGAGATACAAGTCACCAAGCTCGATCCCCGTGCGGTCCGCCAAGGTGTCTCCTTGCGCTTCGGGTGTGAGCGCCGCGAGCCCGCTATCGTAGACGGACAACCCCGCGAGCGGCTCGGGTGAACCCGCCACGCGCGCGGGTCGCAAGTAGGCAACGGGCACGGTCTCGCCGCGGTTCCCGGCAAGGAGACGTTCAAGGTCAGCGAAGGTGGCGACTGGCATTCCGCGCACCTCGGTCACGACGTCATCGGTGCGAAGCCCCGCGCGGTAGGCGGGTGACTCCGGGTTGCGCAATCCAATCACCGCGGCTGGACGGCTCGGACCCACGCCAATGACGCCGACACGATCGAGGATGCCAAACGCGCGCTCTTCCGTTCGTTCCTCGGGCGTCAGCGCAACTTCGAGCTGCTCGTTGTTGCGAAACACGCTCAAACGCAGCTCTTTTCCTGGGCTTTTGGTCACCACCCGCTGCACTTCAGCAAACGTGGACACACGCTTACCATCGACCTCGAGGATCCGATCGCCTGGGATGAGCTTACCGACAGCGGCATGATTCGGCAGGACGACACCGACCGTCGGTGGAGCGAAATCGTCCTGGGCGGCGAACACGCCAAGGTAGAGAAGAACGGGAAAAAGCAGATTCATCGCCGGCCCCGCCAGGACGATGATCGTGCGCTTGTAGAGAGGCTGCGCATCGAACGTGCGATGTTTATCCTCAGGCCAGACCGGCTCTTGGCGATTCTCTTCGAGCATCCGAACGAAGCCGCCGAGAGGCAGCAAGCCGATGCAGTACTCGGTCTCGCGCCCGCGGATCCGGATGATCTTTGGTCCGAAGCCGATCGAAAACATGAGCACTTTGACGCCGAAAATCTTCGCCCACGCAAAGTGGCCGATCTCGTGCACGAAGATGAGCACGGAGACGAAAACGGCGAAGTAGACCAAGTCCACACACGAGCTTTCGCGTGGGACTCGTCAGGGGTCAAGCGTCAGCGGCGAGCGAGGAGTGTGTCGTAGAAAAGGCCGTAGCGAGATGGACGAGGTGCCGCCAGATCCGCAGTGGCGCGGAGTGGAGGGCGACAACGACGTACTATCGGTACGTTTCGGAGCCCGGAACGAGCACGCTGCGGAGGTGGTGGTGCATCGTTCGCCGCAGTAGGTCTTTTCTCCGACGCACTCCTACTCCGCCTCGTCCTCGATGTAGAGCTGCGGCGACACGATCATGGTCTGGGTGGCGAGGTTGGCCTTTCCAGTCATGGCCAGTTTGCTCGAGCTCCCGTCGCCGTCCAGATCACCCTCTGCTGCAGCCTCGAACGCCTTGGACGCGCCACCCGTACTCTTCGGATTGTTTGGCGCGACCTGCGTCGCCGTGCCGCGTCCGTAGTGGTAGCGAAAAGCGATCGGCTGGGTCACCGAAAATTTCAGGCACTTCCAGCCGGTGTCGTCGGTGCCACTGTTGAAGTCTTTCCCGTTGACGGTGCTCGGTTGGAACTTCTTGCCGGCGGGGATCGTCGTGGGGACAAAGGTCGACGTGTTGCAAACGTCGTGATTGTTGGCGGTGCTATTCGTGCCGTCAGCGAGGTCCTCGGATGGCGGCGTCTCGCGTTCGTAGTAAGCGAGCACACCTCGCGTGATACCGCCAATGTTCTGCTTGGCTTCGGCGGTCTTGGCAACCGCGAGGTAGCGGCGAACGCCATACACGGCGAGCGCCGCCAGGACGCCGACGATGGCGACAACGATCATCAGTTCCACGAGGGTGAACCCGCGAAAACGACTCCGGTGACGCCTGCACCAAAACACGGATGCAGCATACCATCGAGCGGCAATCCTGCCCGTTTAAGGGTGGATGGTCGGGTTCGTTTCATGACCGCGACCGGCCCGTGTGAGGTGAAGCACGAGCCTCGTCATCGCGCGCGATACGCTCAGGTAACGGCGAGCACCTCGAGGCGTGCCAGACTCGAACAAGTCCCGCTGATGGCCCGCATCAATCGGAGCCGATTGTGACGGACCTCGAGGTCCTCGGCCATCACGAGCACCACTTGAAAGTAGACGGCAAGGGCCGGTGCCAGTTCCGAGATGCGGGCGAAAGCGAGACCGTAGTCACCCACCGAACAGGCGTTCTCGATCGCGTCTTTTTTCTCGAAAAAGCTGTCAAAAAGCGCGACTTCCTCCGGTTCATGGCCACGCGTCGGAAGCCCCTCGGGGGCATCTTTCGCGATGTTCGTTGCGCGCTTGAACACCTCGCCTACTTTGGCCCTAGTCGTAGCGTCTAGAGTCGCTATCGCCACCGCGCGCGCCTTCGCGTCGAGCGGCCGATCAGCGGCAACACCAAGCGCCGCCTCGACAGCATCGACCGGTGCGGCCTCATTCAGGAGTCCGCGCAACCGCTCGCGGAAGAACGTGGCGAGTTCCTCTTCCGGCACCGAGAGCATCTTTCCTTGGGCTGCGTACGTTGCAGTTGCAAGCTCCACCGCCACGCTCAAGCGGAGATCAAGACCGCGCGCCAACAGCGTACGAAGGACACCGAGACAGGCGCGCCTGAGTCCATACGGGTCCGCGGTACCGGTGGGGCGAAGACCGATGCCGAAACAACCGATCAACGTGTCGAGTCTGTCAGCCACGGCGACGAGCGCTGCGGCGACCCCTGCGGCGGGCTCGTCCTGTGCACCCTTCGGTCGATGGTGGTCTCGAATGACCTCGGCCACCGCGGGCGCTTGGCCTTCGAGAAGGGCGTACGAGCGTCCCACCGAGCCTTGCAATTCGGGAAACTCTCCAACCATCAAGGAGACGAGATCGCACTTCGCGAGATGCGCACCACGCTGCGCTACGGCAACCGTCGGAGCATCCACACCGAGCTTTTCGCCTAGCGTTCCGGCCAGAGACTCGATGCGCTCCGCCTTCTGCAGCATCGTGCCGAGTTGCTGTTGGAACACGACGCCCGAGAGTGCCGCTCGCCGTGAAACGAGCGGCTGCTTCTGATCGGTCTGGAGGAAGAAATGCGCATCCGAGAGACGCGCATGCATCACGCGGTCGTTGCCACGCACGATCTGAGCCGGTGCCTCGGCCGTGTTCACCACGGCGAGATAGCGCGGCCGGAGCTTGCCGTCGGCCCCACGGAGTCCGAAATAACGCTGATGACCACGCGCGACTTCGAGGATCACCTCTTCAGGGATGGCGAGGAACGCCGGGTCGAACGAGCCCGCGAGGACTTGGGGGTCTTCGACCAACGAAAGGTTTTCTCCGACGAGGAACTCGTCCTCGATGAGCGTCCCGTCAAGGGCTGCGGCGGCGGCGAGCAAGCGGGTCGTCATGGTCTGTCGGCGCTCTTGTGGATCCACGATGACCCGCGCTCGACGCAGCGCGTCCACGTAGCCGCTTGCGCCCTCGAGGAGGATCGCCTCCGGGTGCAGAAACCGATGCCCCCAGGTGGACGCACCGCACGCGATGCCTTCGAGCACCACGGGAACCACCGCCGCACCGTAGAGTGCGCAGAGCCAGCGGATGGGACGGCCCCAAACGAGCGAGCCCACGCCCCAGCGCATCGACTTACGAAACGGCACCGCGCGGACAAGGTCCGCTAGCGCGGCGGGCAAGAGCTCGAGCGCCGGGCGGCCGGTTTCGCGGCGCACGCCACGAAGGTACTCGCCCTTCGGGGTATCGACCCGCTCCAGCGCCTCGACCGAAACGCCCACTTTCAGGGCAAAAGCCTCTGCGGCTTTGGTGGGTTTGCCCTCCTTGAAGGCGGCACTGACGGGCGGGCCCATCACGAGTTCCTCGAGGTCGGGCTGATGTCCGGCCAGCCCGAGGACGATGACCGCTAGCCGACGCGGCGTCCCGAGTGCGCGGATGCCGGTGTGCGTGAGACGCAGCGCCGTGAGCTTTTCACCGAGCAACGTCGGCAGGGCCAGGAGCGCCCCTTCGACGAACGACGCCGGCAATTCCTCGCAGCCAATCTCAAAAAGCAGATCCTCGGCCATGGTCTCGTCAATCTCCCGCTATCACCTGAGCGAGCTCATAACGGCCCGCCGATTTTCCTAAAAGCCAGCGCGCCGCACGCAACGCGCCGGCGGCGAAGAGCTCACGGCTCAGCGCACGATGTGTGAACTCGATTCGGTCAAACTGTCCGATGAGATGCACCGTGTGATCGCCGACGATACCGCCGCCGCGAATGGCATGAACGCCGAGCTCGTCGGGCTTTCGCACGCCGACATCGCCTTCGCGACCGTGCACCGGGACGAGACTCGCGCGGCCCCGCTGCGCGGCTTCAATCAACATCGTCGCCGTGCCACTCGGCGCATCCGTCTTTTGGTTGTGGTGCGCCTCGACGAGCTCCACATCGTAGTCACCGAGAACTTGCACCGCGCGACGCACGGCCTCGGCGAGCACGTGCACCCCAACGCTCATATTCGGTGCCCAAAGAACGGGAATTTTCGCAGCTGACCGGTCGATGAGCGCCACACTGCTCGAGGCGAGACGCGTCGTTCCACTGACAACCGCCACGCCGGCATGCGCGGCCGCACGCAGCAGCGCGTCAAAAGCCCCGGCGGTCGAAAAGTCGATGACAACGTCGGCGCCGAGCAACCCCGATGCCACATCCGCCCCCACCGCCACCCCGAGGGTGCCGGTACCAGCGAGCTCACCGACGTCACGCCCAAGGTGTGGCGAATTCGCCGCGTCAATCGCCCCTACCAATTGAATGGCTTGCTCGGCCGCCAAGCGGACGACAGTGAGACCCATTCGGCCAGTCGCGCCAAAAACTGCGAGTTTCATCGGCAATCAGCCTCCGCTTTGGGCCTCCGCGACGACCTTGACAGGCACACCCGCGGCCCCGCGACCGTGCTTGAGAAGCTCCGCGGCAAGGAGCCTTCGGGTCGCTTCGCTCGCGGCGAGAAGTGGCAACCGCACGTCGTCGTTCATCATCCCAAGCCACGCGAGCGCGGCCTTCGCAGGCCCAGGGTTCGGCTCGACGAACATCGCGGCGTGGAGTCCCGCGAGCGCAAAGTGGGCCTGGCGAGCCGCCTCCCACTCGCCTACGAGGGCGTATGCGGTCACGGCACTCACCGCGGCGGGCAGCACGTTCGACGTGACGCTTATCACGCCACGGACGCCGCACACCATCATCGGCAGCGTCAGCGCATCGTCGCCCGAAAGGATGGCGAGTCGGTCGCCGAGTGCCCGCGCGAGTTCCTGGCACCGGAGCACGTTTCCGCTCGCATCTTTCAGTCCCACCACGTTGGCGGCGCGCTCGCAAATTTGCACGGTCGCCGGGACGCCGAGGTCCACCACGCTGCGACCCGGAATGTTGTAAAGCACAATGGGGCAATCGACCGCTGCCGCCACCGCCAACACGTGCTCGCGCATGCCATCTTGCGAGGGCTTGTTGTAGTACGGAGTGACGAGCATGACGGCGTCCGCCCCGGCCTTCAACGCGGCCTGGCTCGCCTGGATGGTCGCGGCGGTGGAATTGCTCCCGGTGCCCGCCATCACCGGTACCCGGCCGCGCGCCACCGCAACCACGACCCGTATCACCTCGTGCTGTTCAGCCGCCGTGAGTGTCGGCGCTTCACCGGTCGTCCCGCACGGGACCAAACCCTCGATGCCCCCCTCGATCTGCTGTTCCACCAGTCGCGAAAGCGCGTGAAAATCAATCTGTTCGCCACCCTTCTCGAAGGGGGTGACGAGGGCGGTCCAGGTCCCTCGAAAACGCACGGATTCCATGGCGAGCGGGGGTATACCACGGGCCGTCCACTTTGCAGGCGGCAACCCGACGGCCTGTGCTAACGTCACGGATGCAGGCATGGACTTCTCAACGTATTTGAAGAGCATCTCGACCGCGGCCAACACCATTCTGGAGGGAATGGCGGTCACGTTCTCCCACCTCTTCCGCATGCCGATCACGATCCAGTACCCGGATCGCATCGACCGTCCCGTGACCGAGATGTTGCCGCCTCGGTACCGCGGGTTTCTCGAAGTGCAGATGGATATTTGCACGGGTTGCAAGCGCTGCGAGCGAAGCTGCCCAATCGAATGCATCGCGATCGACCTCGTGAAGAATCCCGCAACGAAAAAGCAGGAGATGGCGCGCTTCGACATCGACATGGGCAAGTGCATGTATTGCGGCCTGTGCGTCGAGGCGTGCAAGGTCGAGTCGACCGGAGCCATTCGCCACACGCGTGAGTTCGAGGGCGCGACGGAGACGTTCGACACCTTGACGTTCCGCTTCGTGCCGACAGGAACGCAGCCGATGTACAAAGCGCCGAAGGACTCGAGCGAGATCCCGCTCGGAGCTTACGGCCCACACGCCCGCGAAGCCCGGGAGCGTGCGATGCGCGACAACCCCGCGATGCTGGAGCAACTGCGCGCAATCTGGGCGAAAGAGAACAAGGGCAAGAAGGCCAAGGGCGCCCTCGGTGTCAATCCGGACAAGGCCAAGGTCATCAAGGCCGACATCGCGGAGAAATCCCCGAAAGGCAGCACCACGGCCTTTGCCAAACTGCTCGAACTCCTGACGGCCCAGACCGACTGTGGCGCGTGCGGCTATCCCACGTGCCTTGAGTACACGACCGCGATGGCGGGCGGAAAAGACTACGATGCGTCCAAGTGCGAACCGGGTGGAGCCGAGTCCACAGCGGACCTCGGTTACGCCATGGACGTCTATTGGAAGAGCCCGAACGAAGCCGACACGCTGGCCTTCGGTGCACCGCAGATTACCGCGAGCCCAGCTCAGGCCGAAGCCGCGCCCGCAGAAGCCACCGCCGCGAGCTGACGGCGCTCTTTTGTTTGGCGCGCTCTTTTGTTTGGCGCGCGCTTTTATTTGGCGCGCGCTGTTGTTTGGCGCGCGCTGTTGTTTGGCGCGCGCTGTTGTTTGGCGCGCGCTGTTGTTTGGCGCGCGCTGTTGTTTGGCGCTGGGGGGGCGGACGGGTTTAGAGGACGCCGCCGAACCAAAGAGCCGCAACTGCGCCGGTGACGATGAGCACGAGAAAAAGGCCCTTCAACATGCGGGAGCCAGGCGGCTCCAGCGCCTCGGGCGGGGGCACTTGGGGCAGGAAGCGGCGGGGTTCGGCCTTGGCGGTGGGAGCCGAATCCATTGCAGCAGCGTCAGGAATCGAAAGCGAGCGCGCTCGGGAAACCAGCGCCTGAGCGTCTGGCATCGAAAGGCGCGTCGTGGCCTCATCATCGGCAGGAAGGGCGCGAATATGCGGGTGCCGGGCCTCTTCGTGATCCTCGAGCGCGGCGAGGTTTCCGTCTTCGAACGCAATCGCCGGGAGCGTGTCTCGCACCAACATCGCCGCTTTCGAAACCCTCCCTGGGTCTTGGCTCCAACTATCGAGGTCCTCGATCTCAAGCGACGTGGCAAACGGACTCACCGTGACTTCGAGGGTCGAGCTCGGGCCGCTTGATTGTTGCCGCTCCCGAAGCGAGGTGAACCGAAGCAGCGTCTCATCGATCAGCTGATCGATGAAAGACATGCCCAGGACGGCGACCCTCGGCGGGCGCTTTTCTATCGCGCCTCGAATGAGTGTCGCGATGTCGAAGGCATCGACGGGCTTTCCGAGCTCAAAGAGCAGCCGAGTCAAATCACGCCCGAATTCGCGGGCGGTCGGGTAACGCTCGTCCCTGTCTTTCGCCAGCGCCCGCAGCAAGATGCGGTTGAGCTCAGGGTCGCCCGCCTCGCGGTTGATCGAACTGAGTTGGGGCAACTCGGCGGCCTGCACGAGCTTCACCGTCTCGTAATCGGTCTTCCCCAGAAACAACTTTCGCCCAGCGAGCATCTCCCAAAGAATCACACCCACGGCGAAGATGTCCGCGCGCGAATCCACCTCGACACCGGCCGCGGCTTCGGGAGCGAGATAACTAAATTTCCCCTTAATCATGCCCGCTTCGCTCTTTTCGAGCTGCGTCGAGGCCTTGGCGAGGCCAAAATCGACAATTTTTATCTCGCCGAACTTCGAGAGGAGCACGTTCGGCGGGGACATATCTCGATGCACGGCGTGAAGCGGTTGGCCATCGAGACCCATCAGCTCATGGGCATAGGCGAGGCCCTCGCAGATCTTCGACGCGATGTAGATCGCGGCCTCGAGGGGGAAAACGCTCCCGCCGTCAAAGAGGTACGCCATCAAGTGCTTGAGGTCCGTACCATCGACATACTCCATGACGATGAAGTGCGCGTTGTCACCCACCCCGATGTCGAACACATGAGCGACATTCGAATGGTTCAGCTGTGCGGAGAGCCGAGCTTCGTCGAGAAACATCGCAATAAAGCGCTTTTTCTCACTGAGGTGAGGCAGCACGCGTTTGATGGCGACCTGTTTCTTGAAGCCCTCCAGGCCCGCGCTCTCGGCAAGAAACACTTCCGCCATCCCGCCCGCCGCGAGGCGTTCGACGACGCGATAGCGCTGCTGGGGCTTGGCCGACACGCGCGGCAGGTTAGCGATCCGCACGGCGGGGGTCGAGGAGTTTGCTCAGCCTTTTCGGGGAGTGCCCTGGACGCGGCCCGAAAACGCCCGGCGGCTGGGCATGGTCAGCGTGATCGTCTGCTCGCTGCCGATGTCCTCGACAACTCGCAACTTAGGCGGAGGGGAAGCGCGGTAGGGTAAGCCGTCGACGTTCATCCCGTATTCCTTCAGCCGAGGCTGCGGACTCAGCGTTTGCGCACGCGGCCGAGAGTCACGCACGGTGGCATCTTCGTCCGGCGGCGCGCGGCGGTCATCGACATGAATGATGGGGGCCGTTCTCAAAAGCACCATCCGGTCGCCATCGTAACGAGCGAGCAGCGCCATGCCGCCAACGCGCAGGTCACCCGCGAGACCGCCCGGCTCTTTCAAATCGAGGCATGCAACAAATTGGGCCCCCACAGCCTGCTTCACGTGGGACGGAGCCAGCCCCTGGGCTGAGACGATCCAGCGGCATACGCCGTCATCGTCGAGCAAGTACGTGCAGGTCGCGGTGTGAACTGCGTAAGCGAGGTCTTGCGGAGCGCTGGGTGCCGCCATCAGGGACAGCTTACCATTCTCTGCGAGCAAACCGGGGAGTCGTCCGGGTCGCTCGTCGTCCGCCGGCCATTCATCGCAACATCATCTCGAGGTCACTCGGTAAACGACCGAGCGAATCCGCGGTCTCGATCAGTCGCGCATTGTCGGACAACTGCAAGAAGGCTTTCTCGTATGGGGTTTCTTGCAAGCCTCGGAGACGCCGCTGCAGGGCCGGCAAGGCACGAGCGATGGCATCGGCGGCTCCGGTCAAGTCCCCTAGGTCAAGAAGCGCATCGTGAAGAGCGAGGTAAATCGGGGCTTCGTTCAGCAGACTCGCCCCGCCGGCCTCCACGAGCTCGGCGGCTTCGCGGGCCAGTTGCGCGGCCCGTTCGTATTGCCCGCCACGACGTTCGGCCTCCGCCCAGTGACCGAGGGCGACGGGCAAAACGTCGCGGTTATCCGTCGCGCGGTACCCCTCGGCCGCCTTTGCCAAGAGTGCACGAGCCCGCGGCAGCTGCTCGGCGCTGCCATTCAAGAGCTCACAGCCCCGATAAAACAACATGCCAAGGGTGACGCGGTCATGCCCGACCCACCCCCCCGCCGCCGCGTCGTCGGCGTTCGCACGGGACTCCTTCAACTCGGCGTCGAGCGCGGAGTCCGCGCCGAAATGTGCGGCCCAGCTGAGCAGCAGCATGCGTCCGAGTCGCATGGTTCCGGCACTGCCAACCTGTTGCGCCATGAAGATTCCATCTTCGAGGAAACGGCGTGCTTCGTCCCGGGCACCCATGGTCGTGAGTGCGAAGCCGACGTTGATGGTGAGCATCGCCTCGCGATTTCTTTCGCCGGCCGCCCGTGCCGAGCTGGCTGCGTTTCGCCGTGCATCGAGGGCCGCGCCAAGCGCACCGCGAGTCTGGTGCACGACCGCGAGTGTCTGCCACGCATCGATGGCCGCCGTGACCACGCCGTGTTCTTCTGCCAAAGCGATAAGCTCCCGCGCGTCTTCATCCGCACGATCCAACTCCCCCGCGAAAGCGTGCCGCGTCGCGAGCGTTGCCGAACAGCGAGCCTGTTCGTCAAGCAGACCGAGTTTCTCTGCGCGTCGCACCACCTCGCGCAACCGTTCGTCGACATCGAGCCCGGCAGAGCGCGCATGGTCGTAGCGGGCGCTCGCCCCGAGCATGCGAACTTCGCTCGCCTCGTCGGTCATGTTTTCCTTCATCGCCTGGATGGCGTCGGCCCGCTCGGCGGCACGCTCGTCGAGCCGCGAGTACACCTCATCGAGCAGCGTCGCACGGCGAAACGCGTCGGCCGGCGACTCCGCGTGGGTGAGCGCACGATCGGCCATGTTGCACGCATCGAGCAGGGCGTTGGCCGTCAAAGCTCGGCGCGCAGCCGTCTCCCAGTGCACCGCCGCCGCGGCCTGCAAGCCCCCAAGGTCATAGTGCTCGGCGACGGTGGCGGCATCCTCTCCCGAGGCCGAAAGCCATGCCGCAACCCCCGCATGCAACTCCCGTTTCAAGGCGTCGCTCGCCGCTGCGTAAGCCACATCCCGGACCAGCGAGTGCTTGAACCGAACCTCGTGCGTCTCTGCGAAGCGCGAGCGACTGACGTTGACGATGAGCTCCGACTCGACGAGCCGCTGCAGCACGCCGCGGACCTCCGCGACCCCGATCGCCGAAAGCCCTGAGTCCCAGCTCACGAGTCCAAACACGCTCATTCGCGTCACGGCTTCGCGTGCCTCGGGGTCGAGGAGATCGAGGCTGATTTGAATTGCAGCTTCGATTGTCGGTACGACCGCGACCTCACGGCCGGAGGCAAGCATTCGCGCGAGCTCTTCCGCAAACAAGGGCGAGCCCGCCGCCTGCTTCGCGATTTGCTCGAGCTTTGGGTCACCGTTGTCACAACAGAGGACGGCACGGGCAAGCTCCATCGTCGCGCGTCGCGGGAGCGGCCGAAGCTCAATCCGCTCGTTGCCCCGGCGACGAAATCCGGTGGCGCTCTCCTTCCAGAACGCTGGGCGAGCCAGCATGAGCACGAACAGGGGACGATCGGTGGCACGGTTCAAAAGGTGATCAAACCAGGCCACGGACTCGGCATCGCTCCAGTGAACGTCTTCCAGCAGAAGCACGCACGGCTCGTTTCCAAGCACCTTCAACATGAGCTCAGTCATCGCGAGATAGAGGATGTCGCGCGCCCGATTCGGATCGACATCGGCGCCGAACGGTTCGCCCGTGAGGAGGCGTTGCAAGAGCGAGCCCTCATCGTGCACGAGCTTCCAAGGCTCGAGGGCTGCGGCCACCTCCAAGCGGCGTGCGTCGCGGGGAAGACACAACAACTCGGCAAGCGCATCCGAGGCGGTGCCTAGCGCACGTGCACGCCCATACGATTCGCAGCGAACACCGACGACACGCACCGGCTTCACCGCCGGGCCCATAGGCACCTGCGCTATCCCACGCGATGGCGCAGTCATCGGCGCGGGCTCCACAATGAGGGAATCGACCCGGGCGAGGAACTCCCGCGCGAGGCGACTCTTGCCGATCCCGGGCGGACCAGAGATGCTGAGCGCCACGGGGGACGCCTTGTCCACGCAGCGATTGAACGCCGAAAAAAGCGCATCGAGTTCGCTGCCTCGACCCACGAACGGGGTCGTCTCGGGCGCGGCACGTCGAGCCACCACGGCGGCGCCGGCCACCCAAGCACCCGACGTCGCGCGATCCGATACCGGCTCAAAGTTAAACGCGCTGCGAGCCAGCTCGACCGTGGTCTGATCGACCAGCAATTGTTGCCGTGGCGCATCACGCGCCAACATCGAAGCTTTGTCGACGACCTCACCGGCCGGCCGCGCGCGATCGACCAGGGCCCGGCCCGTAGCGACCCCGACTCGCGCCCCAAGGACCGTGAGCTCCTTCCCTATTTCGACAGCTTTTGCGGCCTCGCCACCGCGCGCACGGCGGGCCCCGAAGAACGCCACGATAGCGTCCTTGCCGAGCCGCAGCGCTTCCGCGCCGACGTCGCGCATGTGGGAGATGTGCTCATCGCGCTGGACACCACGACCCACGTCGAGTGCGACCAACGTCGTGACGAGTCGGCTTGCAATCGAGCGAGGCGTGTCGCTCTTCGCGTCGAGAGGCGTCACGAACAACGGCAGGCCCGGCTCCGCGCAGAGGTCAGCGAGCCGCAACTCGACTTCACTTGCCAACGGGCGATCCAGCCACTCGATCGACAGCATATCCGCCACCAGTTCGTCGAGCTTCTCGGGCACATCGCTCAGCAACTCGGACAAGCGCGGCGCCGGTGTGGAGACGAGTTTCGCGAGCGTCGCAATCGACGAAGCGCCGGTGTGCGGTGGGCGCCCTGCACACAACTCGAAAAGCGTAGCACCCAGCGAATACACGTCACATCGCACGTCGAGGGTCGGCTCCCCGCGCGCCTGCTCAGGCGCCATGTACGCGGGCGTCCCGGTGACCGAGCCGCCCGTGAAGGCATCGGCGGAGGCCACCCCAAAGTCGAGAAGCTTGACGCGCCATGAGCCACCGTCCTCACCGGGCGCGAGCACAAAGATATTGGACGGTTTGACGTCGCGATGAGCGATGCCGGCCGCGTGGGCCACGCAGAGCGCGCCCGCAATCTGGCGCGCGGATTCGAGTGAGCTTCGTAAGGTCAACGGACCCTCTGCCATCGTACGGGCGAGGTCCTTGCCTTCGAGCCATTCCATCGCGACGAACGCCGTCCCCGACTCAAAGCGCTGACCGGCGAGAACGAACGCGTCTTCGCCGGTCAAACCGAAGTCAAGGACCTGGACGATGCACGGATCGCGAAGTCCAGCGAGCAGCACCCCCTCGGCCGTGAAGCGCGCACGCTCCGACGGATCGGCTTCGTCCAGCTGGAGCACCTTCAAAGCAACGAGCTCGCCCGTCAGCCGATCTGCGGCCTGGAAGACGACGCCCGAGGCACCACGACCGACCTCACGGACGACCTCAAACCGCTCAAGAAAGTCTGCCCCTAGCGGCACGGCCAGGACGCTATCACCGTTCTCGCGCCGGGGAACGGACAAGGCCACGCGCGACCGACTTGACGTATCACTCGGGGGCTTCTAGAAGAGTGGGTATGGGCCGCCATCGGTCATTCATCGC
The DNA here is from genome assembly GCA_947502375.1 of Polyangiaceae bacterium. Taxonomy (GTDB): domain Bacteria; phylum Myxococcota_A; class Polyangia; order Polyangiales; family Polyangiaceae; genus SYFR01. The sequence continues at coordinate 516 of CANMZR010000019.1, read as the reverse complement.
TTTAAGCGTTCTCAGCGTCGCCGCCACCGCCCTCGCCTGGTTCCTCAACCAGCGCTGGCACGGTTGGGAAGAGATCATGAAAATGGTCGGCAAGGGCGACAACATGCCGATCGCGGGGCTGATCCCCTTGATTGTTTTCTTTACGTATTTGTCGCTTTCCGAGGCCTTTCGTCACGACCGGCTCATTCGCCAGGGCCGTGAAAAAGAAATCCTCGACGAGATGTACAAGTAGTCGTTCGGCTGGCGCTGTGCTCTGTTTTCTGGCAGCTGGCGCGGCTTAATCCGGCTCGCCGGTGAGGCCTCGGTGACGGAAAGCGCGGTCGAGCACGAGGAGGGCTCTTCGGTGCAGGCGGCATATTTGGGTCGGCGACCGTTCGAGCGCCACCGCGATGTCTTCAAAAGACTCGTCGCCAAAGTAATGGCGTATCAGCACGTCCCTCGCGACGCTGTCTTCGAGGTCAGCCACCTCCGCACGCACGAACGCTCCCAAGTTCTCGCGGATCGCCACTCGGTCAG
>CANMZR010000018.1 GCA_947502375.1 Polyangiaceae bacterium | reverse complement strand
GTCCTTCATGCCGTCAAGGTTACACCGTCACGCCCACCCGTTTCCCGGATGAGCCATGGTGAATGAGCCCTGACCGGCGGCGGCGACGTCATCCTTGAGTCGCCATCCCCCCAGTTTCGCACCTCGTTATCAGCCTGCGTTGCAGATGACCGAGATGCCGCCGTCCGCGAGGATGGTGCACACGGCGCCGACGCATGGCTCCGTCTCGAGGATGCAGGCGCAGCGGTCCGCCGCGTTTAGGCATTTGTCCGCAATGGGCTTGCACTCATGCGTGTTTGACCCGCCCTCAAAACAATAGGTTGCGCCCCACTCTATGCCGTAAGTCACGCTGCAGTACACGTCTCCGCACGGCGCCAAACCCATCGGGATCGGGCACGTGTCCGTGCTGGTGGCATCGATGCCATCCCATTCGCAAAAGGGCGTACTGGCGGTCGTTTTGCCATCGCAGCAACATTGAGGAAGGCTCGAGCTTGAGCCCATGCTCGCCGGCTTGCAGATCCCGGGCTGTCCTTTGCCGCAGAGACCGTCCGGAAAATCGCAGAACTCGGTCGCAGCGCAGCCGCCCGTCACCGTGCACGACCCGGGCCCGCTGCCGCCGCTGCCGCCGCTGCCGCCGCTGCCGCCGGTAGCCGTTGCGGAGCTGCCGCCGGCTCCGGTGTCCGACACAGAGCTGCCGCACGCGGCGAGAATGAGCACGGAGAGCGCCGAAACGAAGGTGTATTTCATGAGCGCCACCCTATACGCCGAGTTCACGCCTGAACATCCCAATCTCTATTTCGTTTTCGCCTAGCGCCCTTCGAGCTCACGACTCGCGCGGATAGGAAAAGCGAAGCCGGAAAAGGCCCGATTCGGTAGGGCAACCCGGCGCGAGCTCGGCGTGCCGAGGCCGGCCGGCGGGGGGCGGGAAGGTCCAGCAGCCGGTGGTTTGGGTGGCCGAAGCGCGGCTGGATCCCGACAACCCAAACAACAAACACACCAATACACTGGCCGGCGTGTGCACAGCGATGATGGCGCTCGGCGTCAGCTGTCGCCGAACGGCGGCCACAACTGTCCCAGTGGCGGAGCGCGAGGCCGCACCTCTGGCGAGGAGCCGAGGTCGTGGCGCGCGAGCAGCCGGGCGATGTCGCCGGGCTCGGTGGCGACCTCGAGCCAACGCATTGGGCCGTCGCATTTGGGGCAGACCGAAACGTCGTCGAGAAACACAGGGCGGATGAGCCAGGCCCAGGGTTTGCGGACGAGGCGGAGCTCGTCGTTGTCCTCGTAGAGGTCGAGCTGGCGCGGCGGTGGAGCGGCAGCGCCCTCGGGCGGCTCGGGCACGATTTCGCTACGGAGCTTCGCGTGTGAAGAGAGTACGCCGTGGTAGCGCACCATGTGAAATCCGGGCGCCGGCACCATCGCGCAGAGGCGTGCGATGCTCGTTCGTCGGGGACACCCCGCGCCCCGGGCGGCGCGGCTCGAACACGAGCGCATGCGTCCCGTCGCGCCAGGGCTTCTTCATCTCGTAGCGGAGCCGGCCGCCCTCTAGCTCGGTGAGGCGCTCCTGCGCGATGGGCGGCCGGCCGAGATAACGGCACACGCGCTCGACCCGCTCGCGGTCGCCCCGTCCGGTGCCACGCAGTCGGCAGCTCGCGCTGCCGACGCGTCTAGAGCGAGCGCAGCGTGCACATTGAACCCAAACACCTCAGCGAAAGGCTCGCCGTCGCGCTCGAGCTCGGGGCGCACCAGACGCAAGGTGGGCTGGCCTGCCCAATCACCGAAAAGACCCACACCCAACACCACAACACCATAACAAACAACGAACACAAACTACTCTTCACCGAACACATCAAACTCATCATCGGCGGCGCCCTCAAACAGGCCCTGCAGCGAGCGGCCGTGCCGAACGAGGATGGTGCGTGTGCGCTCGGCGGTGCGACGGGCGACGTCGCTGACCTCCGCGGCGGTCGGCGCCGGCAGCGCGCGGAAGGCGAGCTCGCCGTCATCGTCACGCACGTACACGCCGTCGAGCGCGAGCGTGTGCGCATGCACATTGAGCCGCAACGCCGAGTCAAACCTCTGCACGAAGGTGACCGCTCCGGTGTGCGCCTCCTCGACGCTGCCAAGACCAAACAGCCGCTTGACCCGGCGGCGCAGCGAGCCCAGCACCTCGGTGACGAAGCCGCCGATGATGTCGGCGCACAGCTCACGGTCGTAGCCGCACAGATAACGCAGCCGCCACGGCAGCGAGCACACCCACTGGCGCAGCGGCACCTCGGGCAAGATGCGCTCGACCCAATGCAGCGCCGTGTCGGTCATGCGCCGGCCGAGGCAGCTCGGGCAGAAGCCGCGCCGCTTGCAGGAGAAAGCTACCAGCCGCTCGAAGCCGCAGCGGCAGCACGACAGGCGTAGACAGCCGTGCTCGAGCCGCCCGCAGCTCAGGTACTCCTCGACCTCGCGCACCACGAATTTCGGCAAGCCGCCTTGCTCCTCGGCCCGCTCGCGAAACGCGGGCCAGTGCCGCTCGACGCACCGGTACAGCGCCGTCTCTTCGGGCCGGCGGCGGACGTAGCCCCCGGCCCCCGGCGAGGGCCGCGCCGCGTGAGCACGGTGCAAGACAGGCTGCGCCATCGACGCGCCATCCGCCAGGACCGTGCCGCCCGAATGCGCGCTTCATTTCGCCTCTTTGCCGCCGCCCACCGGTGGCGGCCGCTAACGGTCCGCTAACGGCCACGTCGCGGGCGGGCGGCGCTGGTGGAAGATCACGATCGGGCGCGCGCTACGCGATCTCCGGGCCTTCGTGATGGTGCTGTCGTAGACGGCACCCACTACGTGCTGAACGGCTCGAAGATTTGGATTACCAACGGAGGCTTCGCGGACATCTTCACGGTTTTTGCGAGGACCACCGAAGAGAGCGACGGCAAACCGAAGCTGACGGCGTTCATCGTCGAGCGGGGCGATCGATTTGCGCAGCGGCGAGTTGCTCTGGCAGAGCGCGCCGCTCGTCTCGAATGCTGAGAATTTTCTCGTGATCGGTGACTGGGTCGTTTGCGGTTACGGGTTCACGGCCGAGCCCGATGCGCTGTTCGTGCTCGACCGCGCGACGGGCAAAACGGCGGCGCGTGTCCCCTTGCCAAGCCGCCCGACGTACCTCATCCTGAAGGACGGGACGCTGTTTGTCCGAACGTACGACCACGACCTCACGTTCCGGATTCAGCTCCCCGTCGAGGCACCCCTCCACGAGGGGCGCTGAGCGGCGCGAACCTGCATCGCGCCCACTCCGAACACCGCGCTCGACCTCGTCGGCGCCGCCCCAATCAGCAGCGGCCGGCGCTCGTGCCGCGCTCGGCAGCCCCGGCACGCCGAGCACGCGCCATGTTGCCGCTTGCGAACGCGGCGTTTTCCACTTTCACTTTTCCTAGCCGCCACACGCCGGCTAAATCGGCTGTGGTGAGCTGGCGTGAGGGTTGTGGGATGATCAGGTTCCCGCCGTCATCGAACGAGCGGTGCCGAGATCCCGAGGTCCGCGAAAGCGGCACCTGGAACGGACGGGCGAATGTCCGCGATGTACGTGCTGCGCTTGTTGTCGGCGGGAACTTTCGCGAAATAGGATCCGAAGGCTGGGTCGTCCACTTTTCCAAAGCCGTGATCACGCACGCGTTTCGGGGTCACAGTGCGGGCGGTGCCAGCGTTCGCGCATACGCAAGGGGCCGCCGTCCCCGCGCTGGTGACGCCGAGGGACGCCAGAAAGGCGGCGAAAAACAACAGTGTACGTCTGGTTCGTACCCCCATCAGAGCGTCGCCTCCGAAATCCGAGTGCCTCAAGGGGTATACGGACGGCTTCGGACGCTCCCTAAGGCGCGTTACCAACAACGATAATCTCGCGCGCCAGAAAGCTGCGCGCGCACCTCTTCGGGGGTTTCGGTAATGGGGGTTGAGAGGGCCATGGTCGGTCAGCCAAGCGGAATCGGAATACCGATGGCTCTCATTACGCCGCGTTCGATTTCAGCCATGCGGGTCCGAGACAGCGGTGCGCCGAGCGACGTGTCTTCAATGTCGGACTTGTGAAGCGTGAGTATTTGCTCGCACTTGACGACGCTTCGGCTAGGAACACCGCCTTCGCGCGCGCGAAGTTCGATGTGCGTTGGCGCAGGTTTCAGCGTCGTTGTGCAAGGAATCACGATCACGTCGGATGCCCACTCATTGCGGTAGTTGGGCGAGAGCACCAACACCGGCCGTCGCTTGTCGAGAGACGCCCAGTAGAGGTGCCCACGCAACAAAGTCAACGTCATTGACGAGGTCGTTTCGTTGCCTGCGTCCAAAATTTCTGGGCGCCTGTGCCAAGTACCTTGCGCGCCGACAGCGAGCTTGCCCTTGCAAGGGCGGCGTCCTCACTTCGGGCGTCGTCGTCGAGGCTCTGGTAGTAGGCAACCGTTGCCTTTGCGAGGGCATCCTCGGTTTGCATGCGACCTGCCTGTCGCAGCAAGTGTTCGATGATGCTGCTGCGCGAATTCGTTGCGTCGACTTGTTGGTCGATCGCGGACACGAGGTCTTCGGAAAGGGAGACGCTTACCTTGAGCTTGCGTGCAGCGGTCATACCAATGATGCTACCATGGGTAGGAGCATCGCGCACCTCTTCGGGTGATTCGTCGATGGGGGTTGAGCGGGCCACGGCAGGTGCCATAGGCGCTTCGCGTGCGGGCGAAAAGTTGGCCTTACGGGGGGGGCATGCTCGCTAAATGGGCGTTACAAGCACCGTTGTTGTCGTCGGTTTTGCACTCCTTTTCCTCCTTGGGTACATCCTGATGCGAATGCAAAGGGGTGGCGTTTTCGTCCTGATCGCGGTCTCGTGCGGCGGCTATGCCATCATGCGCAGTACCGACTTAAACTAGGCGCTCGTCTTTGCGACACTCGCCTCGGGCGCGCTCATCGCGACCGCGATTATGCAGGCGACCTCGCCGCCCTCGCAACAAGAAGGGCGCTCTTTCTGGCCCTCTAAACCCAAAGCGTCACCCGGCGAGCCACCGCCCGCGCCTCCTTCACCTGGGGTATAGCGACCCACCACGTCCGCAATGAGCGCTTCGGTCACGGTGGTGGCCCCGGCGTTGCGAACCAGCAGGATCAATCCTCCGAAGGTGCGAGAGCGACGGGACCCCACTGTGAGCAACAGGGCCGCGTTCAGCATCTCAGGGCACCGGCGGTCCGCTGCCACGCGCAGTGTGCCAGACGGCGACGATGAGGACATGGTCCGACTCGATGCAAAAATAAACCGCGTACCGCGTCCTTGGCAGATGAATGCGCCGCACGTCCACGTCATGTTCGCAGTGATAAAGAAGGAACGTGGCTGGCGCGTTGCCGATCGCTGCTACCGCCGCATCGAACTCGCGATCGAAGAGGTCTGGGGCCAACTGGCGATTGGCCGCCCACCAGGAGCGGGCGACGAGGAGTTGTCCTTCGGCGTCGGGCGCGATGAGCACACGCCAGCGCGTCACCGCCGTGTCCGAATGTCCGCGAGCGCCTCATCGACGGGCCGCGCTCTGCCGTCTCGTCCCTGTTCGATACCGCGTCGGATCGCGGCGTGCAGCTTCTTGCGATCCTCGTCATCGAGATCATCGAGCTCGACCCCAGGCACCAGCTCAAGAACGGTTCCATCCGGTAGATCGGTGGGCTCGTCAAGGGTGATCCGGCCGTTCTGTACTCGGGTTCGCAAGACACTTGTCATCTCATCACCAAGTTGGAAGATAGCATGGCGCCCCGTTCATCGCCCGCGGCCTTCCCCTTTGAAGGTCGTCTGCCTGCTTGCAGATAGGAAAAGTGAAGCCGGAAAAGGCCCGATTCGGCAGGGCAACCCGGCGCGAGCTCGGCATGCCGAGGCCGGCTGGCGGGGCGCGGGAAGGTTTAGCAGCCGGTGGTTTGGGTGGCCGAAGCGTGGCTGGGTCCCGACAACCCAAACAACAATCACACTAGCCGGCGTGTGCACAGCGATGATGGCGCTCGGCGTCAGCTGTCGCCGAACGGCAGCCGCAACTGTCCCAGTGGCGGAGCGCGAGGCCGCACCTCTGGCGAGGAGCCGAAGTCGTGACGTGCGAGCAAGCGGGCGATGTCGCCGGGCTCGGTGGCGACCTAGAGCCAGCGCATCGGGCCGTCGCACTTGGGGCAGACCGAAACGTCCTCGAGAAACACATGGCGGATGAGCCAGGCCCAGGGTTTGCGGACGAGGCGGAGCTCGTCGTTGTCTTCATACAGCTTGAGCTGGCGCGGCGGTGGCGCCGGAGCGCCCTCGGGCGGGCTATCTCCTCCTCGTCGTGATCGTGCAGCGGACAGGCAAGTCCGCATTCCGGGCAGCTGAAGTTGCTGTCTCTGCGATGCTCAGCGTAGACGCTCACGCGCTGCGCCTTGACGTCCAAATCGACGTGCCCGACATGCCACGGCGACGTTAGCCCCAGGAGGTGGGCGTAGAGCTCGGTGTCCTTCATGCCGTCAAGGTTGCACCGTCATGCCCACCCGTTTCCCGGATGAGCCAAAGAGCTTATTGAACGCTTTTACCGGTGGCGCCAAGCTCGACGGTTTTCTTTCGCTCCTCGTGAAGCGTGGGTGGTTTGTTTTGTTGGGTGTTGTTTGCGAGCCGCTCACCCCGTTACTCGAACCAGCCGTGCAGGAACGCTCGCCCCGTCACACGATCGATGAACACCCACGCTTCGGCGTGTTCGGTGCGCTCGGTCAGGAGGCCGGCGGCGACGCGCGTGCCGCTGAGGGTGTGACTCGCGTGGAGCTGCACCCGAGCATAATCACGCGAGATTGGACTTCGGCCCCACCACTCGACGCCTTCGAGCCGTGCCGATAGGCGCAGGTGATCGACGAGGTACATCACGCGATCGGCGGCGATCAAAGCGCCGGGACGAAGGCTTCCGATGCACACCGGCTCGGGCAAGATGCGCGATGGCTCAGTGGGCACGAAGAGCAGTAGCGGCTCTTCGGTGGGTTGGCGCTCGGCGTCGGAGAGGGCTTGGGTTGGGGCTTGCCGGCGCTTTTTGGAGGGTGTGCTGGTGGAGGAGTTTCTGCGAGTAAGCGGTACCGGCACGCAGGCCGAGCGTGCTTCGGGGCGATGGCTGTCACGCACTTCGAGCACCCCAACTCGCGCGGGTCCGACCGCGGCGCAAAGCTCGGCGAGCAAGGTGACAAGCGCGTCGGGATTGGCCGCTGAAAGGTTGGATAGATCGAGCTGCGACTCGGACCGTCGCGTCAGCTCTTCGAGCACCAGCGAGACGCCACCGATGGGCGCTTTTAGCTCGAGTTTTTCGACGCGTGTCTGGATGGCGCGGAGCAGATCATCTTCACGCGCGAGCGCGATGGGTAGTCCGAGATCGATGAGAACAAACGGCTCGAGGACTCGGGCTCCACGCGCCGCAATGGCGATGGCCGAGCGATCGTGGATCAGCTCCAGCGAGGCTTTGCCACAGGCTTCGCCCCGCGCGGCGAGGCGTGCGGTCGCACGGGAGACCATGCCGCGCACGATGAAGAGCAACGGCTGATGGTTTTCCAGTGGCTCGTCGAAGGCGACGTGCTCAACGATGCGCCGCTCGGGCTCGTAAGCACGGAGCGGCACATCATCGCGGCCCGCGACGAGCTCCAGCACGTCTTTTGCGTGTTTTCCAAGGCGCTGCGCGAGCCGCCGCCGCTCGACGGTGGCAAGCTCGCCCACCGTCCATAGACCGACCTCTCCGAGCCATGCGATGACGCTGGCATCGAGTGGCAGGCTGGCTATCGGCAACTCCGCGAGCGCCGCGGCAGAGTGCCCTGGTGGCGCGACCGATTCGACGCCGCCCCAGCGCGCCAGCGCTTGCGCGAGCCTTGGGCCATCGGCCACCGCCACGCGTGCGTGATGCCCAAGTTGACCGAGTCGTTCGCGCAGCTCCTGGCAGAGCACCTCCTCAGGGCCGAGCAGGCGTGAGCAGCCGGTCACATCGAGCCATACCGTGTCACGGGGACCTGCTCCCGCGCCCGCGGGGTAGCGCACGAACGGCTCGGGCGATTGCAGCTCGAGTTCGAGCGATACGAGCGGCGCGAAGCCAAGTGCAAGCTCGGCCACGCTCGATAAAGCTTGGTCGATGGCGCATCTCGGTAGCTCGATGATCTGCAGCGAACTCAGGTACGCGGCGGCCTCGGCTGTGGTTTGACCAGGACGCACGCCGTACTGCCACGCGCGCTCGTCGACGGCGTCGAGGCGAGCGTTGCCGTTGGGTTCGTGCGTGAGTTCGTCGGCGTGGATGATGACGGCGAGTGGTGCTTTGTTTCCTGGTCTTGCTCGCTGGGCAAGCTCGACCGCGAGTCGATTGGTGACGAGCGCGGCGATGCGCCTCGGCAACGCGGGCCGGCCTGTCATGGGGACGTGCGTCTCGAACCGACGGATGGCGTGTCTCGTCGGATGGAGCCTCGCTGGGTGAGCGATACAAAACGCGCTCCGCCTTCGAAGCCGCGCCGATCTTTGACGACGCGCAGACTCAGCCGCGCGCTGTCGGGTCGAGTGAGCTCGATGCGCATCGCGACGGGGAGGGATTCGGTTCTCGCGATGTGCTCGTCACTCAGCAAAATCACAGTGGTGTCACTCGACTCACAGGCGAGGGCGAGCTTGCGGACTGCGATGTCCCAGCGCGTCCGCGTCGCGGTGACCTGGGCCCCCGGTACCCCCGCTCGATCGACGACGAGCACGGTGAAGAGCCGGCTCGTCGCCATCCGCACCGCGGTCTTTGCTAGCTCATCGGGCTCGGGGCGCACCACGAGCAACCGTGCGAGATCGACGCCGGCTTCTGCGACGGCGGGCGCGTAGAGCGAACCGCACGAATCGACCCACCCACACCAGCGAGCGTCGCCATCGTGAGAGAGCGTGCGCGAGAGCCGCTGGGCCGTGGCGCAGGTCGTGAGGGCGAGCTGGGTCGTGCGCGCGAGTCCAGCGGCAGCCGCGAGCTCGATGACGCTGCCGCGTGGCAGCTCGATGCCGGCGAGAAGTGGGAGCGCAGGGCGCGGGCGGACGAGGCTCTGGGACGCGGGAAGCACGAGGGAAACAGCAGCCATCGTTGCTTGCATACATGAACAACCGTTCAGTTGTCAAGCCTCGTGCGCCGAGTCCATTGAAGCGATGGGCTCTTGTTCGCCGCTTGAGATGGTCACGGAACCCATGGAGTCGATTCTCCGTGGAACGTGCAGCCTTTGGGCGACGTTAACGGAGACGGATTTGGCGACGTTATCGTCGTATCCAAGAGCCTGACGCCGCTACATGACGATAAATACGTTGTCTTTCTCGGCAGGGCCGACGGGTTGTCGTCCGAACCCACTTGGAGCGCTGATACAGACGGGAGTTCTCCTTTGGACATCGCTAAACTCAGCGACGTCAACGGGGATGGTCGACGCGACATTTTGCTCGCACATAGCCTCTATTTGGCCCCCGAGAACCTGCCTCCGGGGCCTTTTTTCGGCGCTGAACCCGATCTCGTTTTTGCCGGTGTGCTCGGCGCAACGGGTGACGTCAATCGCGACGGTTGCGACGACTTCGTCACGGCTCGCGATGGCACAGCGACACTCCATCTCGGAGGCGAGCCCACTCTAGACTAGGCGCGGATAGGACGAGCGAGGCACATTCCCCAGCGGAGCGTAGCTCTTTGGCGCGTTCGTCGATATCGGCGGGGTGGAAGGGCTCCTGCACCGAAGCGAGCTTGGCATTCACCGGGGCGGGTGCAACTTGCGGTTTCACCAGCGATCATTGATGAATACCAGCGTGTTCTGGCCTATCGCAAGTTTGGTCTGAGCCGAGCTGACGTGCGTGCAGCGATACGGCGCAACCAACCCCACCAGTCTCTCCCTGCCTCCGTGGCGTGAACGCTGGCATTTCCATGCGAGATCGAATACGTACGCCTGGTCATGGTAGCCGAAGCGCGCGAAAAGCTTGCCGATTTGAAGCGGCGATTCGATGCGCTGAGGAGGCATCTTTGACCTCGCTCAACTCACCCAAAAACTCGACACTCTGAACGAACAAACCCTCACGCCTGGGTTCTGGGATGACCAGACGAAGGCTCAGGCGATCCTGCGCAAGCGCGCCGACATCGAGAACAAAGTCACCCTCATCGAGAAGGTCGCCAAAGACCTCGCCGATGCCGGGGACTACCTCGAGATGGCCGTCGCCGAGAACGACGACTCGGCCCTCACCGACGCCGCCGGCCAGATCGACGCGCTCGCCGTCGTGGTGCGAGATCTCGAGCTGCAGCGCATGCTCTCCGGCCCGGCTGACCACGGCGACGCGATCCTCAGCATCAATCCGGGTGCCGGGGGCGTTGACGCGAAGGATTGGGCGGGGATGCTCATGCGCATGTACCTCCGCTGGTGCGAACGCAAAGGCTACAAGACCGAGATCATCGATTATCAGGATGCCGAAGAGGCCGGTATCGACGGGGTCACGATCACGGTTCAAGGGCCGGATGCCTATGGCTATCTGCGCGCCGAATGCGGCGTTCATCGCCTCGTGCGCATGTCGCCCTTCAATGCGGATCACACCCGCCAGACCTCGTTCGCCGCGGTGGATGTGACGCCCGATTCGGATGACGACATCCACATCGACGTGCCCGACAAGGACATTGAGCTAACGACGATGCGCGCCGGCGGCAAAGGCGGGCAGAACGTCAATAAAGTCGAGACCGCCGTGCGCCTTCGACACCATCCGACGGGTCTCAACATCGTCTGCCGTGCCGAGCGAAGCCAGCATCAGAACCGCGCCCTCGCAATGAAGATGTTGAAGGCGAAGCTTTACCAGCTCGAGCTGCAAAAGCGTCAGGATGCGGCTCAGGCTTACGCCTCCGGTAAGAGCGCTATCGACTTTGGCAGCCAGATCCGCAACTACGTGCTCGCGCCGTATCGTCTCGTGAAGGACGTGCGTTCGGGAGTCGAGACGGGCGCGGTCGATGCGGTTCTCGATGGCGATCTCGACGGGTTCATCGAGGGCTATCTGCTCAACTCCTCTAGCGGCTCAGCGGCCGCGGAGCCCGCATGAGCAAAGAAGCGCGACCCGACGCGAAGGAGCACGGTAAAAACGAGCAACAGCTCATCGAGGTGCGTCGCGCCAAAGCTGCGCGTATTCGCGCGCGCGGCGAGAACCCGTTCGCGAATGACACCGTGCTGACGGCTTCAGAGGCTTTGAATTCCGTGGGCGTGGGCCGGCTGCCGCTCACGGACCTTGCCGCGGTGCGAGCGCAGTTCGCTCGCGTGTGTGGCGAGGACGGGCGGTACACCCCGGAGACCGTCGAACCCTTGGCCTTCCGCATCGCCGGGCGCGTTCTGTTCGTGCGCGGCTTCGGTGGCATGACCTTCGTTCGGTTGCGCGACGGAACCGGTGAATTGCAGGCACTCTGCGAAGAGGCCTCGCTCGGCGAAGCCTTCACGCGCCTCGAGGACATTGACCTCGGGGACATCGTCGAAGTCATCGGTACCGCGATGGCGACGAAAAAGGGCGAGCTCTCCGTCGGAGCCACGAGCTTGCGCGTCTTGACGAAAGCGTTCCGTCCGCTCCCGACGAAGACCAGCTTCAAGGACATCGAGCAGCGCTACCGAATGCGCTACGTCGATCTCGTTGCGAACGCCGAGGTGTCGCAGGTGTTTCGAGCTCGTTCTCACATCGTGAGCGCGCTCCGACGTTTCTTTGACTCCCGTATGTTTCTCGAGGTCGAAACTCCGACGATGCATCCGCTGGTCGGCGGCGCGGCCGCGAAGCCCTTTCGAACGCACCACAATGCGCTCGATATGCAGCTTTTTATGCGCATCGCCCCCGAACTCTATCTGAAGCGCCTGCTCGTTGGCGGCTTCGACCGCGTCTACGAACTCGCGCGCTGCTACCGCAACGAGGGCATCAGCACCCGGCACAACCCGGAGTTCACGATGCTCGAGTACTATCAAGCCTACGCCACCTACGAGACCTTGATGGCGCAGACCGAACAGATGATGCGCTTCGTGGATGCAGAGCTCGCCAACGCGTTGCCGACCGAGCATGCAAGCTGGAGTTCGGCTCGTCCTTTCACCCTTGCGCGTTTCGAGCGCGTGCCGATGAAGGCCGCCCTCTTGCGTGCGCTCGAACTCGCCGGCTTGCCCACGGATGCGTGGGAGACGGTGGACCGCGATGACGCACCCATCAAAGAATGGGCAAAGACCGCAAAGTCGAACGGTCGTGAACTCGACTGGGCGAACTTTCGCTCCGGCATGAAGAAATGCAAGAACCGCGGTGAACGGCTCTTTGCCGCCTACGAGTACGTAGCCGAGCCCTTTCTCACGCGCGATTACCGCGAGGGCGATAAAAGCATTCCCGTGTTCATCACCGATTACCCGTTCGAAGTGTCGCCGCTCGCGCGGAAGAAGGACGCGGACGCCACCCTCGTGGATCGATTCGAGCTGTTCATCGACGGCAAAGAGGTCTGCAACGCCTTCAGCGAGCTGAATGACCCCGACGATCAAGCCGCGCGTTTTCAGGCCCAAGTGGACGCGAAAGAGGGCGGCGCCGAAGAGACGATGGACTACGACCACGACTACCTTCGCGCGCTCGAGTACGGCATGCCGCCAGCGGCCGGTTTCGGGATGGGTGTCGATCGTTTCGTGATGATGCTGACGTGTTCATCATCGATCCGTGATGTGATTTTTTTCCCGCTTCTCAGGCCGGAATGACCGTCCAAATACTGAGCCTTTTTGCTTGCGTCGTCCTCACGATGCCGGTCCTCGTCAAGCGTGGGCTCGTCCGCGCGAAAACGAGTCGGCTCGGCGCCGTGGGTTGGTGGCTTGGCATTTTTTTTGGCGGAGCTTTCATCGCTCTTGCGGCCTACTCGCTCAGTCACCCACCCGCGACCGGCGTGCTCGCAACCTACGATGTCCGAAGCGAGATCTTTCGCGTGCTGGCACTCCTTTGCGGCGTCGTTTACGTCGTCTATACGGCGCTCGGCCTGACTCCGCTTGCTTTGGAGGCGCTGCAGCGTCGCGGCTTCACCGCCTTCGTTAGCGCCCGCATGCTCTCAGCGACGAAGAGCGGTTTTCTCACCGTCATCAGCGTCCTCAGCATCCTCGGTGTTTCGGTGAGCTCGTGTGCGCTTTGCTCGGTCACCTCGATCATGGGCGGATTCGGCCACGACCTGAAGCGAAAGATCCTCGGCAACACGGCGCACATCGTCGTGGATATTGCTGACGCAAAGGGGTTCGCACACTACGAAGAGCCGCTCGCTGCGATTCGCCGTGCCGTGGCTCCAGTTGGGGGAGCCGCAACTCCCGTGGCGGGCGGCGATGCGATGGCGTCGAGTGTGACCAACACCGCCGGCGTCTTGATGCGGGGCATCGATCCCGAGTCGATTGGGGACGTCATCAATCTGAAGAAGAACATCGAATACGGAAAGTTCGAGTTCCTCGCGCGGCCACAAGGCATTCTCGATATCCCGGTCGGTGAGTTGATAGGTCGCGGTTCCGCCGGTGAGCTTTATTACAAGTCGCCGCCACTCTCGTTCGACGGGATTGACCCGCGCGATTTAAGCCAGGGGAAAAAGGCGTATCCGGCGATTATTCTCGGTCGTGAGCTTGCGAAATCGCTCCACGTCATGGTCGGTGATCGCATCACTCTCTTGTCTCCAATGGGGGATCTCGGCCCCACGGGAATCATGCCGAAGTCTCGCCGTTTTTTGGTCGGCGCGGTGTTCTACAGCGGCATGTACGAGTACGACGCCGCGACGGCTTACGTGCTGATGCCCGCTGCACAGGAGTTCTTCGAGATGGCGGGACGCATCAACAAGATCGACGTGCGCATCTCGGACCCTGAGGCGCTCGCTGGTGTGCGTCCCCAACTCGACGCTGCCGTGGCTAGCATCGAAGCGGACAGGAGCACGAAATCTCCGGCCGAGGCCCTGCGCGTGCGCGATTGGAAGGAGATGAACAAGAACCTTTTCAGTGCGTTGAAGCTCGAGAAGTTGGCGACGTTCATCATCCTGTCCATCGCGATAACGGTGGCGAGCTTCTGCATCATCTGCACGCTCTTGTTGATGGTGACCGAGAAATCACGGGACATTGCCGTTCTGAAAGCGCTCGGTGCTCCCGACCGTTCGATCATGGCCATCTTCATGATCGAGGGTGTTCTCATCGGCGCTATCGGCACCGTGTTGGGTGTCGCCATTGCGCTCGCAGCCTGTCTCGGCCTCGAGTGGTCGGGTGTGCGGCTCGATCCGGACGTCTATTACATCGATCGTCTCCCCGTGAACGTCGACCTGCAGGACTACCTATGGGTCTCGGTTGCGGCGCTCGCGATTTGCACCCTTGCCACCATTTACCCAGCCTACACGGCGGCGCGTGTCCGACCCGTGGATGGCTTGCGCTACGAGTGACATGAGCGAAGCCCCGACAGAGAAAACCCCGGAACCCCTCGTCTCGATTCGTGGGCTTCATAAGAAATTTTTGCACATGGGGCGTGAGCTCGCCGTGCTGAACGGCCTTGATCTCGACATCCAGCCCGGTGAGGTCATGGCGATTGTCGGCAAGAGCGGAGCCGGCAAGAGCACGTTGCTTCACTGCATAGGTACCCTCGACGTGCCGTCGAGCGGCAGCATTCGATTGGCGGGTCAGGAACTGAGCGGGCTGGCTTCCGCGAAGCTTGCGGACATTCGAAACCGCACCATCGGTTTCGTGTTTCAATTCCACCACCTTCTCCCGGAGTTCAACGCTCTTGAGAACGTGATGATGCCGGGCTTGATCCAAGGTCGAAACCGTCGCGAGCTCGTTGAACGCGCGCGCACTTTGCTCGAAGAGGTCGGCCTTACACAGCGTGAGACGCACCGCCCCGGAGAGCTCTCGGGTGGTGAACAACAGCGGGTCGCTCTCGCGCGGGCGCTCGTCCTCGAACCGAAGCTCATCCTCGCCGATGAGCCGACCGGGAACCTCGACACCGGGACGAGCGAGGCGATTCACGAGCTGTTTTTCGACTCGAGTCGCCGCCACGGCACGACCGTGATCGTCGTGACCCACAACGTCCCGTTTGCCGAGAGCATGCCGCGCATGGTGACGATGCAGGATGGCCTCATCGTCCGTGACGACGTGCGCGTGCCGGCTCCCGTCAGCGCCAAGCGCAGCTAGCGCGTCGCACCCCTCGAGACACCCGTCGCTTCGATGGCCTCGGCGGACCTCCCTCGATTCGTAAGAATCGAGGGACAAAGAACAACAGGTAGCCGAGTCAATACCCGTCGCTTCGATGGACTCGGCAGGCGATCTAGTTCGACTCGGGGCGCGTTAGATCGAGGTCGTGGTGCTGCATGGTCAGCACTTCGGTGAGAATGTGGATGCGCGCGGCGACGGATGGCGTCTCGAGGACGCGCTGCCGTTGCGTTGCGTCGAGCAGGAGCCGAGCGGCGCAAGCGTCGCTGTAGGCGCTGAGAGGGAGACCCTCCGGGATGGTGGGATCGAACGCGGGGTCGAGCTTTCTTGCCACGCGACCGAAGGCGGTGATGGCTGAGCGGAGCGCTAGGAGGTCGTTGGAGTGGACCTCGCTATCCTCGCACTCGAGAACCTCGGCACGGGCACGGCGGTACGGGTGACGAAACGGTAACTCGTCGAGTTTTACGCGAGCACGTCCGACGAGCAGCATGTGGAAGCGTCCGTCCGGAAGCTCTTCATATTCGACGATCGTGCCGATGCCGGCGATGCGGCAGATAGGTGGTGTGCCACGCATGTCGGCGTCGCGACAAGGGACGTGCACCACGCTGATGCAGCCGTGGCTCTTCAACGCATCGCGCGTCATCTCGCAGTAACGGGGCTCGAAGATATGAAGCGGCAGCGCCATGCCTGGAAAAAGCACGATCCCCCGTAATGGGAAGAGCGGCAACTCACCTAAGGCAAGTTGAAGGTTTGGATCGATGGCCCCCGGCATGGCGGGTAGTCTGGCACTCCGGACCGAGGGGTGCCCGAACTTATTGGGGCCGGAGGCTGGGTTGAGCAAGGAATGCTGCACGGAATGAGCGAAACGCTCAGCCGAACATTTCGACCGCCGAGCCTTGAATGGCATCCGGTGCGTCGAGGCCGTAGAAGACGAGCAACTCCGCGACGTGCTCTGGCGACATCTTGGGCGCGAAAGAGGTCCGCGCGAGCATGTCCGTATCGGTCGATCCGGGCAGGATCGCCAGCGATTGAAGGCCGGTGCCACGGAGCTCGTCTGCGAGCGATTTCGCGAGTCCGATGAGACCCCATTTCGAGGCGCTGTAGGCGGCCGCGCCGGGCGAGCCGAGCGTCGCTGAGATGCTCGACACGTGCACGAAGCGCCCCCGTGCGGCTTTCAGCATGGCGGGCAGGAGGGCGCGCGAGAGCAGGAAGGGCGCACGTAAATTGACTGCCAGAACGCGGTCCCAATCCTCGACCGTGGTCTCGTGCACAAGCGGTCCAAGGACGATTTCTCCGGCGTTGTGCACCACCACGCGCGGCGTGCCTTGCTCTTCGAGGAGGGCCGCGACGACGCGCTCGTAGGAGTTAGCATCGGTCAATTCAAACGGATAGTCCTTCGCTTCGACGCCGAGCGCACGGCACTCCACGGCCGCTTCTTCCTGGCCGCTGCTTTTCCGCCCGAGCAACGCCAGTCGGCAGCCTCGCTTGGCGAAGGCCCGCGCCGTCGCGCGACCGATCCCACGGCTCGCACCGGTGATGACGACCAGGTCGCTCATCGTTCGCGGCCTCGGTCCCCCGCGAGCGCCGTCAACGCGAGTTGTTGCTCGGCACCGTCTTCGGCGCAGGAGCCGAGGAGGGCGATTGAGTCCACTTGCGCGGAAGGTTGAGCGGCTCCACGAATCGCCAGGCACGTGTGCACGAGGCGTAGCCGCACGAGCGCGCCCCGAGCGCCCAGAGCATCGAGCAGCGTTTGACCGATCGCGCGGCCGGCGTCCTCTTGCAAGACGAGTCGCCGAGTGTGCGCCGAGACGAGACGAGCGAGTGCGCCGAAGCCGACCACCGTCCCGCCGGGCAGGTAAAGGACATCCGCGTGCCCATGCGATGGCAACAGATGGTGCGGGCACATCATGGCAACGTCGATGGAACGCACGAGGACGAGGTCCTTCGAGGTCGTGGAGATAGCGCCTTCTTGCAGGAGCGCGCTTGGATCGTCCAGGTACCCGGAGAGCAAGTCGTCGCACCAGGCCTGGGTGACGAGACGCCCCGTTTCCGCGAGCTCCCCTCGGGGCTCATGACCGAGCGCGCGCAGGAAATCGTCGATGGCGCGCGCGGCGGCGACTCGGTCGGGGGGCGTCGGACGTGTGCTTTCCATAAACGAATCTTAGACACCGGTAGCTTGGGCGGTAAAGACTTGCCCCGTGTCGAGCGCGAGTGTTAGCCGATGGTCCGTGTTTGCTTTCTCGAAGGCTCGTCCAAAACTCGAGTTCGATCGCCGTGCGTTCCTCGGTTTGCTCGCTGGGGCTTTTGCACTTTCGGCCACGGCTCCGAGCGTCGCCTTCGCAGCAACTCCTGTGGTCCGAGGCGCTTCGCACGCCCCAAAGACGCCGGGGGAAGGGGCCGCCACCACGGAGAAGCTCGTGCATGTCGAGCGAGGAACTCTGGGCGTCACGCTGACATTTGCCCTTGCGAACGCCCCATTTCCGATGGCTGGCACGCCTTACGAGGATCGCTCGGTGGTGGTGTTCGTCCCCGCGCATTATCGGCTCCCGAAACATGGTCGCGTGGACGCACTGGTGCACTTTCACGGCCACAACAACACGGCGCAGGGGGCCATCGAGGAGCATGCACTGCGCGAACAATTCACGGAGAGCAAACAGAACGCGATCCTCATCGCGCCTCAGGGACCGGTCCGCGCCGCCGACTCCAGCGGTGGGAAACTGGAGCGCGCGGGGGGACTCCGACGGATGCTCGTCGAGCTCAACCACGAACTCACGAAGTCGAGCTTGAAGGCCGTTCTTGGAGCGAGCGCGACGAGTGGCACGAAGCGTTTCGGAACGCTCTGCATCTCCGCTCACTCGGGCGGTTACCGAGTCACGGCGGCTTGCCTCATGCAGGGTGGGGTCGAAGTGACCGAAGTGTATCTGTTCGATGCTCTCTACGGCGGCGGGCCTTCTTTTCGCGCGTGGCTGAACGGGCCAGGTGGAAAACGGCAGGGTCGTAAGCTCATCAGCATGTATGCAACGCCGCCGGTGCGAGCGAACAACTTCAGCTTGATGGCGGAGCTCCGGTCCGACGGCATCGCTGTCCTGCACGAAGAACATCCGGGTGACCTCACGCGGAAGCAGCTCACCGATGGCCGCGCCATCTTCATCGCATCGCCGCTCGACCACGGCAGTGTTGCCTACCGCCACAACAACCTTCGTGATTGCCTTTATGCGTCACAGCTTCATCGGAACGAGACGAGCGATTGGTTCGAGCACAAGACGGAAGGCCGCGCGATCGACGCTCGCTAGTCTCCTGTCACCGCTCTACGAGTCTCTTGCCACAAAATGTCGCTTGCTCATTCACACGCCCCCGTTTGTGGCGAGCGGCTGAGGTTCCGCTCCACCGTTCTCGATGGAGTCGTCGTCGCGAAAAAGTGCCTCTTCGTACTCCGGCGTGAGGGCAGACGCAGCCCAACGTGCCTGAAGCTCCGCGGCGATCCGGTCGAGAAGACCTCGAGTGCTCTCGCGGTCGGTCGCAGAGATGAGCACGGCGTCGCTGCGACCGAGCACGAGCGTCTGGCGTTCGAGCGGCTCCACGAGATCGGCCTTGTTGAAGACCAGCAGCCGCGGGAGGTGGCTCAGCTTGAGCTCGTGCAAGAGCCGTTCGGTCGTGGCGATTTGCTGTTCCCGGTCGGGGTCGGCGGCATCGATGACGTGCAACACGAGGTCGGCATCGGCGGTCTCCTCGAAGGTCGCTCGAAACGCTGCGATCAAATCCTTCGGTAAATCACGGATAAAACCAACCGTATCGGTGATGACGACCTCGCGCTCGTTGGGGAAGCGAAGACGGCGAGAGCGCGTGTCGAGGGTCGCGAAGAGCTTGTTTTCGGCGAGGACCTCCGAGTCCGTCAGCGTGTTCAAGAGCGTGCTCTTGCCAGCGTTCGTGTAGCCGACGATCGACACGATGGGAACTTCGTCTCGATGGCGCTTTGCCCGTCGTTGGCGCCTTTGTTTTTCGAGCTTTTCCAGGCGCTCCTCGAGGACGGCGACTCGTTCGCGCGCGCGCCGACGGCCGATCTCGAGCTTGGTTTCGCCCGGCCCACGGCCACCTATCCCGCCGGTAAGGCGTGAGAGCGAGTCGTCTTTTTGACCAAGCCGCGGCAGCGCATACTTCAGCTGCGCAAGTTCGACCTGGAGCTTGCCATCGACCGATTCGGCGCGCTGGGCAAAGATGTCCAGAATGAGCTGGGTGCGATCGATCACTTTGAGATCGCTCTCCTTCGAGATGGCGGAGGCCTGGGACGGTGACAGGTTCTGGTCAAAGATGAGGGTGGTCACCTCGCACTCGAAAGCGCGGAGCAAGACCTCGTCCAGCTTGCCCTTCCCAATTAAATACTTGGGATCGAATCGTTCGCGGAGCTGAATGAAGCGGTCCATCACCTCGACGCCCGCAGTCCGGGACAGCTCATCGAGCTCGCGCAGGCGCGCCTCTGCATCGTCCATCGCACGCGGGCGCTTTCGGTCGCCCACGTGAACGAGGATCGCGCGGCCATCTTTGGCATCGAGCCGCCGGGTGCGCGAGAGGCGTGCGAACTCTTCCTCGAGGCCCCGGATGAGCTCGCCGAAATCAACGTCGAGTTGGCTCGGATGCAGCGGCCCAACCGCAAGGTACGGTGGGTCACCATCTTTGTGAGGCGGCGTGTTGTAAGCATAGTGAACGGCCCGCACGTCCCCCTCGGGTGACAGCATCAGGGCGCACACGAGGTCGAGTCGTAGGCGCACGAGATCGAGGTAATCGTCGCGTGTGAGCTCTTCACCATGCAGATGCGTGTGCACGAGCCTGAGTGCTCGCAAGCGTCCCTCGGCGGCGCGTAGACGGCCGATGTCGGGGAGCATCAAACGGGAGGAGTCGCCGACGATCACCCGGTCAACGACGCCCGAGCGGTGGACCAACACGCCGACTTGACGGCCAGCTTCCTTCGAGGCGTCGACCAGTGTCTTGATGAGCTCGGCCGAGGCGATTTCCGTGAGCGGAACCTTCCGGCGGTAAAGCCGTTCGAGCATCTGAATGGAGTGGGGACTCAGTCCTGCGGTGTTGCCGTCGATCTGGCTCATGCTCGCTGCTCTTCTGCTCGGCGCGCCGACGGGCGGTGCTCCGGCGGGCGCGGTGAGCATACCACTCGTGGCGACGCGCGCCGGCGTCCGTTGGGATTCGTTGGACGGGGAGTGACACTTCCGCGGAAAAGCTCGCTACACTATCGTCATGCGGTGGGCGTTCGTTGGATTGGGCGTCGCGTGGGTCGCGATGCATGGATGCAGTCGCTCGAGCTTGAGTCCTCGGGCGAATGGGCATTACGGCGTCGGTGGTGGTGGCTTCGGCCAGGGTGGCGTGGGCGATGGCGGCGCGGCCGAGGGCGGTGCGGGCGGCCAAGCCGGTGGGCCGGGACGGGGCGGCGCGGGTGGGACGACAGGCGGCGTGACGACAGGCGGCGTGACGACAGGCGGCGTGACGACAGGCGGCGTGACGACAGGCGGCGTGACGACAGGC
>CANMZR010000017.1 GCA_947502375.1 Polyangiaceae bacterium | reverse complement strand
CTCGACTTGATAGACCACAAGTTCAATGATTCGCCCGTCCCGCCTGATCTTTGCGGAGCCGACGAGCGAGGCCACTCGGACCTCGATCCCGAGTTCTTCCGTTAGCTCACGTTCAAGTGCGGCTTCGTCGCTCTCTGCGGCTTCGACCTTGCCTCCGGGGAACTCCCACGCAAGCGGCTCCGACATGGTCGCGCTCCGTTGGGCCGCGAGCCACTTGCCGTCCAAACAGAGCGCGCCCCCGACGACTCGAACGACTCTCACGCTCGCCCCATCACTTTAGAGTTGGCTCAAAAAGCTCGAAAGCATCGACGAGAACGTGCCCCCACTCGCCCGCTTCCATGTCCTGAATCACGACGCGCGCGGTCTTGCCCTGCCAAGGACTCACGTCCCAGGCCACCGGCGTCAAGACCTCGACCACCCCGTGACCGGTGCCGACGAGTGCGCGGACGACGGCGCCATCGACGACGAGCTCGACCCGCAGTTTGTCCGATGGCCCGCCCCCGGCACGGAATCCGAGGCGTCCGCGGTCGAGGATGAACGGCGGAGACGTGACGGTGCCGATGGCTTCGTCGAGCCGCACTGGATGATACGAGTTCAGGAGTCGATGGCCGAGGTGACCGACAACGGGCTGTTGGTGTTCGAGAGCGGCTTCGGTGACGCCCGGCAGAAAGGCAGTTCCCGTTCGTTCCCAGCCCTCCAGCGTGCCCGACTCAAAGTCGAAAAGGGTCCGCTGGTCGCGCCGTGCGAGCTGCCACGGATCTCCGGGGCGGCGTTCGTAGAGCGCGGTCGGTCGGGTGTATTTACCCAAAACCATTTTGACAGCGGGGGGCAGATCGCCGCGACGCTCGTAAGCAACCTCCAGCAATTGCTTAAAATGCGTCTCGGTTTTGTCGTTCGTGATGAGCCAGCGCGCGTCGAGGTGCGCGGCGCAAGTGGTCACGTCAATCGACTCGAGGCCGGCTCCGATAACATCGACGTAGCCCTGCTCATGGAATTGGTCCGTCGACTTTCCAGCGAGCTGAGGGATGAAACTGTGGGCCGGGAAAAGGACGGTTCCAGGCAGGCTCTGCACAAACCGAATCAACTCTCGGGCTCGCGCCCACTCGCCAGGCGCCGGTACGATTTGATCGAGCTCGAAGTGCTGCGCAGAAAGCAAATACCCAAACAAAAGGGTCGTCCAAGCAGCCTGAACGGGGCGCCAGAAGCTCCGCGCCGGCATCGATGCGAGCCAAGTTCCCGTGACGAGGATCGTCGCGAACGGCATGAAAACCGTGCCCGTCATGATGTTGTTGATGTACGCGCCGACCTTCGAGGACGTGATGAGCGAGACGATGAGTGCATTCACTGCGACGCCGATCCAGAAAGCGACGCGAGCTGGAAGCTTTCGTTGGAGCCCCAGCCACGCGGTGAGGGGCGGCACGAAAATGAAGTAGGGCGCGTAGAATATCAACGTGACGAGGGCCATCCCGAAGAGGTCGGGCAGAAGCGGGTGGTGAGCCATCACGTCGAAGATGAGGATCCAGAAGTGGCCGTGCGAGGTCAGGTTGAGGATGAGCAACGCCGCGCCCGCGAAGAGTGCGACGGAGAGCGAAAGCCGCAAGCCACTACGGGGTTCACGCCAGACCGCGAACGCCAGCACCCAGGGTAGGAAGAGGCCCGCAGATTGCTTCGTGTAAACCGCGGCGGTCAGCATCGCGGCGGCTGCGACCGAGCGCGCGAACGAGGTTCGCGACCGTGGCGATTGGAGCATCGACGGAAGAGCGAGGACCATGCCTGCGACAAGGAACGCGAGACAGGTCGAGTCCACCCGGATGAGGTCGTACCAAGCGCCCGAGGCGGTGTAGCTCGCGGCGAGCCAGCCCAAGGTCGCAAGTGCTGCAAAGCTGCCGCGCAGTCGCCGTCCGCCGAGCCAGAAAGACTCTCGACAGAGGAGCCAACACGCGCCCGAGAAGGCGACGACGCTCACGCCTCGCGCGACCGGGTACGTGAGTCCGAAGAGCTTGCCGGAAAGCGCGACGAGAGCGGCATGCACCGGCGGATAGGCGAACGGAATGAAGCCGTCCTGGCAGGCCTCGTAGATGGGCTTGCCGTCGAGGAGTCGCTTGGCGGTCACGAGCTGGCCGCCTTCCATCCACTCGAGATCGATCGGGTATTGGATCCGCGCGGCGACGGCCGAAACCAGGCTCCATGCGTGCGACAGGCTGACGAAGACCAGGGGCAGCCCGCTCGCAACGACGAGCGCTAGGCGCACGGAGCGACCGCGTTTTCGCTCGCGCAAAAGGAGCCAAGCCGGCACGTAAAGCGCGGCCCCGAGGTAGCCGACGACGAGGTACCCATACTCCATCGCAAGTGCGAGCGAGGCCACGCTCGCAAGGACGCTCGCTGCGCCGTTGATAGCCCAGAACCAAGCTTTGTTCGAAGCGTCGAAGGCCTGCATTCCGAGGGGAAAAGCAAAGCCCATCAGCATTCCAGGTGGGACCAGGAGCAGACCGGTGACGAGGAGGCGTAGCGGCGAGGACCAGCCGAGGGTGGCCGCCATGACGGGACCCATGATGAGGTTCACCGCGGCGCAGGCGGCTGCCAGAGCCCACCCAAGCCGCTCGGCGCTACCCACGCTCACCGTGCGCGACAACATCGCGCCCGCCCCCGCACCGAGCAGCACGAACCCCAGGGCCGCAGTCGCTGCCAGGCTCGGATGGCCAAGGTAGAGCACACAGCGCTGCAGCCAGCCTATCTCGAGCAGCATGAACGCTAGACCGATGGTCAGAAAATAGCCGCTGCCCGCCCAGAAGTCCGGTCCCCGAAGCAGCCGGCGTTTCGCTGCGAAAGGCGCAAAAAATAGGATGAGCGTGACCAGGACCATCACGAGCATCAGCGTTCGGAGCGTGCGGACGGACTGCGCGTTGACGCCCAGCTTGTCGACCAGTTCGGCACTCGGCTGTCGGAACGGAGAGAGCATCTGAAAGTAAAAAGGCTTGTCGTCCGTCGGCGGAGCCAGCGCGAAGCCTTGCTGCTCGAAAGGCGCTGTCCCTTTGTCGATCAAGATGGTGACTGCGCGGCGGGCCGGTGCACCGTTCGGAGCTGGCAACGAGATCACGAACCCGCGTTTTTCGCTGACAGCTCGGAGCGCTTCGAGTTCCTTTTCCGCAAAAGGCTCCCGCGACATCAAGACGCTCGCGACTTTGCCGGCTTCCACCACGGCGAGATGCCGCAGCGGCTCGGCGACCCCTTCTGCAACGAGGGCTGTCTTCACGAGCAGGAGCAGTCGGGGGATCTCGAAACCGAAGTCATGCGCGAGCCAGCGGCTCGTCGAGACGATGCCGTGTGGCGCGAGGCGCTGAAAGTAGAGCCGATACGCCTCGACCGTGTAGAGGTTGTTCTCCGAGAGCGAGTAGGCGCCCGCGGCGGTCGCGGCCCAACTGTCGATCATCGATATCTGGATGACGTCGTAGCCACCCGCGGAGCGCGTGAGCACACTGCGTCCTTCGCCGATGAGCGGGGTGACTCCTGGTCGATCATAGACGCCGCCGTTGAACGCTGCGAACTCGTGCCGCATCGCCGTGACGATCCCGGCGTTGAGCTCGATGGCGTCGATGTGCTCGGCTCCCGCCAGCTGTGCCGTGAGGATATCGCGCCCGCCGCCCGCACCCACGATCGCGACCGACCGCGGTTTTTTCAGCTGGTAGACGGTGCTTGTGACGTCGTAGAGGAGGTACTCGAGCTTCGAGTCGTCGCCGTCATATCGGGTGATGGGCGTGCCCGCCGAGGCATCTTGTTCGAGCCAATATTGCTGGGGAGGGGGGATCTGTGTGGCCTTGGATCCGACGCCCCAATTGAAGGCTGAGGTGGACCATGGGATCGATGGAAAGACCGCTAGCCGCGCCGTTGGTGTCCAGCGCACGAACATGGGCTTCATCCCGCCTTCTTCGCGGTATTGCTTCGTGTACTCGATTTTGTATGGCGTCCCCCAGGCCACCGATGCGCCGAGTAGCACCACGGCGATGCGGGCTGTCCAGCGGCGCGCTTGGACTGCGGTGAGTTCGTGGGCGAGCAACGGTAAGAAACCCGCGCAGGCGGCGAGCTCGGGCGTCGCGAGCGTGTCCATCAAGGGCACGACGCTGAGTGCGCCGAGGCACGCACCGAGGAGATCGCTCCCGTACATCGTTGAGACCGCGGCTCCCTCGGCCTCGAGTAAGAGCAAGCAAATGGAGGTTCCGAGGCACAGGAGGGCCGGCAAGAGGCACACCATGCAGAACACGATCGCGAAGTTTCCGAACACGTGCTGTCCCCGCAGCATCGCGGCCACGCCGACCGGGATCAGCACGCCCGCTGCCAGCAACGCGTGGTCGAGCGAGGGCCGCCGTTTGGTCAGGGCCAGCCAGACGCCGGGCGCTCCCATGCCGAGCATCGATAACGAAATTGCGAAGAACGCCCAGTGGTACCAGAGCACCACGCTGAGAATGCGAGTCACCGCAATCTGCAAGAGCAGCACCGCGGCTGAGACGAGCGCAATGGCAAGGTGCTTGCGAACGGTCACGGCGGGCATAGCCAAAGGAAGCGAACGCTAGCGCGGCTCTTTTCGCAGCGCACGCACGAACGGTCAGCCGCGTGGTCGACGCCGCCGGAGGCTCGAAACGAGGCACGCGAAACCAGCGAGGAGTCCCGCCGTCATGCTCCCATGGCCGCGGCCACTGCCGCTGCCGAAGGCCGCGCCACCGAGGCTCGCACTGCAGGCACTCACCTCGACTGAAACGCCACTCGGGCCCTCGCCGCCAGCTCCCGCGCCGCCAGCTCCAGCTCCAGTTCCGGTCGTCGTGGTTGCATCTCCGCCGCCCTGCCCGGTGGTGCTCCCTGTCCCGCTGCTCCCGCTCGAACTCGAGCCCGAGGGGAGCTGGCACGCGTCGGCGCAGTTGGTCGCGAGGCACGTGTCGTAGGCCTCTTTCTGAGGATTCGTCTTGCAGTTTGGGCCAGGCACAAGCGCGCTTTCGCAGTCAATGCAGGTTGCGTTCGCGGCGCACGCGGCAGCCTCGGCACAACAGCTCGCTTCAAAGCAGGACTGGCACGTCGCTTTCGCCGCGGTGAGGCCGCACTGCGGCACGTTGCAGAAAGGCGCGGCAGCGCACTCGGTCGCACAGCCTGTGTCGCAGATGCACGTCTCAATCGCGGTGTAGAGGGTGGCTCCGGCCGCGTACTTGGTCTTGCAGTCGACGATGCAACCGTTCGTCTTGCACGCCTGAATGCACGTCTGGTAGGCCGGGCAGTGTTTGGTGGCGTAGCACGCGGCAATGCTCTTCGAGCAGAGGCCGTTGGCGGTGTGCGCTTCGGTGCATTCTGCGCACGTCAGTGGACCCGTCGGCTGCCCGTTGATGAAGGGCTTGATGAACGTCTCCGTGTAGGGGCTGACGCGAATGTCGGCGCCTTGGACGAGGCAGCTTCCGTTGTCGCTCGCGACGTACGAGTGCACGCCCGCGACGTATTCGAGCGCCGGATAAAATGTGCTCGGTCCGCCGCTGTCTCCGGAGCACAGGCCGCCAGCCTTCTGATCGAAGAGGAGCCGCAGCGGTGTCACATCCCCAATCGGGAGGAATTTGTGGTGTTTCGCGCCGATCTGACCGCCTGCGTCGGTGGTTTTTCCGTATCCGACGAGGTCCAGAGTGGTGCCCGCGCTCAAGTTGTCGAGGGAAACCGGGAGCGGGGGCATGCTTGGCGTGGCTGCGCTGGCACCCGTGAACTTCAGCATCGCTACGTCGTAAAGCGTTGAGGCCTTGTAGCCCGGGTGAGCGAGCGTCGCCGTCACGGGGTACGTCATCGTTGGGCTGTTGTTGATCTCCGACCCGACACGAAGCTCGCCGAGCTGCGCGCCGATGCAGTGGGCGGCTGTGAGCGCATAGCCCGTGGAGCCTTTGACTTCGACGATGGTCGCCGAGCAGAGTGAACCGTCGTGCAGGTACGCGACGACCATCGGGTGCCCCTGGTCAGGATCGCCGTTGATGATGGCGGTTTCGGATGCACCGATCTGCTCGTCTTCGCGGGGTGTCGCATTCCGCTCGCACGCGGTGACCAAGCTGATCAAAGTGAGCATGCCGAGCCAGCTCAACAGCGCGCTACGTGGAGGCATCATCCTTCCGACGTTACACGGCAACAGCCGGATCCGCTCTCAGTTTGCGGTGGGTTCGAACGGATGGGCGTGATTTAAAGGGCCCGCGCCGGTGCCGAGATTCGGGGCACGGCGGATCGCCTCGACAACGTAATCCCGCGCCCGCTCCACCGCGTCTTCGAGGCGCAGACCGCGTGCGAGCCCGGCGGCTATTCCCGACGCCAGGGCGCAGCCGGTTCCGTGCGTGTTGCGGGAGGCGATGCGCGGACTGTCGAACCACCGCTCGGAGCCATCGGCGGTGCGAAGAAGATCATAGACATGCGCTCCGGGAAGATGACCACCCTTGATGAGAACCGCGCTCGCGCCCTTGGTGAGGAGCACATCCGCCGCTCGAGCCATGTCTTCGACACTGCGGACCGGCAGTCCCGTCAAGGCTTCCGCTTCGGGGGCGTTCGGGGTGACGAGAGAAGCTATCGGCAACAGGCGCAGCTCGAGAAAAGAGCGCGCGTCGGCCTCGAGCAACGATGCGCCGCTCGTGGCTATCATCACCGGATCGACGACCAGCGGGATGCCGCGGGCGAACTTCTCGAAGGCACGCACGACCGCGTCGATGATCGGCGCTGAAAAAAGCATTCCGGTCTTGATGCAATCGGCCCCGAGATCGCTGAGGACGACTTCGATCTGGCGCGCCACGAACGCCGGCTCCACGGCCATGACGCCGAAGACCCCACGGGTGTTTTGCGCGGTGAGCGCCGTGATTGCCGTCGCCGCGTACGAGCCAAGTGCCGTCACGGTCTTGATGTCGCCTTGGATCCCAGCCCCGCCGCCGGAGTCGGAGCCTGCGACGATGAGCACGCGTCCTTCCATGGGGCCGAGCGTATGGGGCGTCAGCGTGTTCCCGGCAAGTGGCTTCGTTCGCACCGGAGCAGCTTTTCGTAGTGACGCCAATCGGAGCCGCCGCGGTGTTTCACGCGGGCGGCGAGCAGACGGTTGTCGATGGCACGCACCAGTCGTTCCATCGGTGCTCGGTCCAGCGATACGTCCAGGGCATCCTCCGACGCTCGATCGACGCGCTCTCGCGCCCGTATAAAATCAGCATAAGCTTGGCTTTCGTTAAAAAAAGCGTCGATGGCATCGTGCTCCAGCGCCAGCGATTCGGAGTAGTCCGCGTGCCACGGATCTTCGAGAACCGGCCACTGCGAAAACAGCTCGGCTTTGACGGCCGAGCGGGCTCGTTCGAGCTCTTGGTTCGCACGGCTTTCGGCTTCCGCGAGCACCGCGTAGCGCGTCTCGAATTCGTCGAGATGCCTGCGAGCATCGGCCTCGACCGTGGCCGCGTCGCCAAGGAGTCCGAGCTGGACCGTCAACGCGGCGATCGTGGCATCCTCCTCGGGCAGCGCGACCGCCGCCCCTGGACCACGAGGGGGAGCTACCGCACGGAGCCAGCGCTCGGAGGTGGTCGTTGGCACGTCGAGTCCTTTTGAGGCGATGCGGGCCTGGGTGTGGGCTTCGAGGAGCGAGACCTCCCCGTCCCCGTCAAAATCGACCCGGAGGGGGTTCCCTGCTTTATCGGTGCTCCGAAGTGCGTGAAGAAAATGAACCGCGTAACCCTCGTGGTTGCGGCGCTCCGGATCCGGGTCGCACCCCGTGGCCTCAAGGTCCCAGGTACTTGCAAAAAGTCCGCAGCGATCGAGCTCCGTCGCCCCACCGTCGGGCTTCCCACCTTGGACCGCGAGCTCGGCGAGCCCGCCCGAAAAGCAGGCACTGACGACGAGCCGAACGGGCCGCTTTGCCGCGTCGAAAATCGAGGTGAGCTCCTTTACCGTCAGGGCGTTGCCGCCCCAGGTGGCCAAGCTATTATCCTGGATCGACACGCCGCCATCGCCGTGACAATCGACGTAAACGAGCAAGGGCGATCCGGGTGTAGCGAGCTCGACTTCGAGCGCCGCGACAATCGCCTCGCGGGTCGCGGGACCATGGGGTGAGAGGCGTGTCTTTCGGTACCGCGCGTCGCGTCCTCCATGCGGCGACACGAGGTCCGCAAGCTCGAGGGCAAGCTCGTCTTTAGGTGCCTCGGTGGCGAGTTCGTACACGCCCTGGCTCGACGGGCCACCCGCAAACAACAGAATGCCTCCGCCGCCGAACACGTCGCTCGCGAGTGCGAGGTCGTTCTCCATCGAGACTTGGTTGCTCGACGGCTCGGCGCCCCCCCCGAAAGCCAGCCAGCGTGCTGGATGGGGGAGCGGCGGCGCTACGGGGCGGTTCGCCCTCGGTCGTCCGGGGTTCCGGAGCGACGCTACGGGGACGAGCGAGGATATCATCGGACGCGGTCTTTCGCGGCCCGGCTCGTGGGTACGAAACCCGAACCCGAGTGCGAGGGCCGAAGCCGTCGCAAGGGCCGAGACGAGTGCGGCGCGGCTCCGTTGCATCGGCGTACTATAGCCATCCGCGGCGCCAATTGGGTTCGCGACGGTATGGTCTGCACGATGATTTGTCGGACGCCATCCGAGACGACGATCGCCTCGGATTGAAGATCGCCGAAGCACGACCGACGAAGCCGCACTCACGTGGATGTCGGCGTTCGGTCGCTACGTCTTCATGCTGTGAGCGCGAGACGATCCATCGCGGTCTGCATCGCACACACGACGGCCTCGTGGCAGGCCTCGACATAGGCCGGATCTTCGGCGGCCTCGGGACCGCTCCGTTCAAACGAGATGGGCGCCAGCACCTCGATCCGGATTCGCGATGGAAAAGGTACGTACGGCGGCGGCGGCCCAAAGGTGACACCCCATGGGAAGCTCAGCGTCGTCGGCCAAGCGTTCAGGCGCAAGGCTCGGTCGAGGCCGAGCAGCTTCACGAGCCATTTTCCGTCATCGAGAATCATCGCGGTGCTGTGAGCGCCGTGTGCCACCACCGGGATGACCGGAAGCCCGTGCCGAAGGGCGAGCTTCACGTAACCGCGCCGATGACCGAATACAATTCGGTTGCGGTCGCGAAATGGCCGCATGGCTTCGGCGTCCCCCCCCGGATAAATGAGCATCTTCTTGCCCGCCCGACACACGCGCGCGGCATTTTCCGGACAGGCGCGAACGGCCCCGAAGGGAATGAAGAATTGGTGCAGCAGTGGCCACTTCACAACGATGTCGTGTGCCAGTACGTAAGGTAAATCCGCGAGTCCACGCTCTTCAAACAGGGCCGCCCCGAGCAGGTAAACGTCCGGCATGAGGCCGCCCCCGTTGTGGTTGCCGACGTACAGCCCCGCACCCTCAGGGATGCGCTCGAGCCCGCTCACGGACGCTCGGAAATAGCGCCGCAAAAACGGAGCGACTGTCGTGACGAACGAGCGGATGGCGGACTCGTCGCGGTTGTCGAGGCTGTCCGGATCGTAGCGACGGAAAAGCCGGTGTTCCGCTCGATGGGAAACGCCGGAAGGGTACGAGGCGACCGCTGCGTCCATGCTTCCTCCAGTGAAACGTGTTCTACGAACGGTCTAGAACACGTTTCACTGACCGTAAATTCGAATCGAAAGGCGAGGGGACTCCGCAAGCGAAGTCGTGCCATCGTGTTCCAGTTCTCGGCAACGCTGCGGATCCTTCGGCAACGTTGCGGATCCTTCGGCCCCAATGAGAGCGACGGCCAAGCAGCATCCCCAACCCCCGCCATCGCTCCAGGAGGGGCTCGACGAGACGCTCTCGGTGATGAGGCTGCGCTTGCCCGACGTGGCTCGCACCAAGGCTCTCGACCACCCATTCGCTCAAGTTCATCCGCGCTCGCGACGCTCGATTCAAGCCCGGCTTCGATCGACGCGTCCAACAGGGCAGCGTCATTCGATATCTCCCGTCACTCAACGTTCAACAACGCTCGGGACGGTGCCGCGTTATCGGCTACTTCCCGTAAACCGTGTCGCAGTTTCCTCCTGGCGGAACGATGGTTGCCGCCGCCGCCCCGCCAAGGAGCGACTCCAGTGCCTTCAAGGCTTGGGCGTGGATAGCGCAGATAGGCGAGAGCGTGACCTTGACCTTATCGGGAGCGAGCGCGACGACAGGCGGGTAGACCTTCTCGTAGTTCTTCTTGCAGAGCGGCGTGACGAGCTCTGCGTGGCAGGTTTCGGAGTTGTAGAAGATCCCCGCCGAGTGTTTCACCCCTTCGTAGGTCACGTTTTCTTTGGTCTCGTTTTCGGCTTTGGTCCCGCCCAGCGTGCCCGCTCCGGGGACACTCGGATCGATCGTCCAGCCAGCGGTTTCGAGCACCTGTAAGCCCAGGGCCGCATTCAAGCGGAGCTGAGAAGCGGAGCTCAGCGTCTCGTCCCAACTGTCCCCGGACTGCACGACATTGCGCGCGGTCTTCGTCTTGCGATGCCGCAAAACATAGGGGGCGAAGGCCATCGAGTCGCCGCGCTCGGCGAGCCAGGAGTAAAGCCCGCCCACGGGGTCGCGGTAGGCACCGTGGCCCAATGTTTCCGCGGTCGATTTAAGACCGAGTACGGCCTTCACGACGGTTGTGGCAAGGGCTGCGTTCGAGGGTGCGACGGTGAGGTTCGCGCCGAGAATGTGACCCGAGCCGGTGCTTCCAATGGCGAGACTCCATTCGTCCGAGAGCGCGAGAAAGCCCATGTTGAAGGTGGTTCCGAAGCTCAAGTTCTCCAGGAAAATATGCTTCGTGTCGAACGTGAGACCGGTGTGGAACGAGGACCAGTCGGCCTCGCCGAGCAGCTTCACAAGCGCGGCGGTCTCGAGCGAAATGGTGAGCAAGTTCGCTTCCACGATGGCGGGATTCAAGTTCACGTTGAGCCCGAACAGATTCCCCACCGTGGAGTCGGCTCCGGCGGGATCGCCCACGCCATCCGGTTCGAAGGCGGCACTGCCGCTCTGAAAGCCCGTCAGTTCGTTGATGAGATCGCCGCGCGTGGGAACGATACGCCCATCGAGGAGTGCGAATTCGCTCCGCCCGCCGTGGAAAGGCAGGTCGAGCGCGACCGTCGCTACGCCCACCTGGCAGTTCATCGCTGCGAGCGGCGTTGCGGCGTTGCGCGTGCCCGTTCCGCCGTGCGTGAAGATGGCGACCGGGATGGCCTTTGCACTCTTCAGATGGTCGGCGCAGAGAAAGAGCGACAGTGGCACCATCGTGGTGAGGGTGGACTTCGCTACGCCGTTCTCGAGCGTGAGCGGCGCCGACTTCGCCGCGTCACCCACCTTCGCGAAGTTGAACGCGGGCAGGGTGACGCTACCGAAGACGACCTTCGCGACCTTCCCACGAAAGGAGCCGCCCGTGTAGGCCTCGCCATTGCCCCCCGGAACGGACTTCGCATTTTCTCGGGTGTCATCGGACCAATTGCCCGGAGTCGTCGCATAGGGAGCCGTTGGCGTGCCGAAGAGCTTGTCGAGGTCCGCGCCTTCGTAGCTCGAACCCGTGACGAACTTTTTCGCCGTCGCGTCGTAGCGGAGCTCGCGCGCCGGATTCGGCAATTTCTGCGCCTGAACGGCCGCGAACATCGCCTCGAGCGGGGACAGGGTCGGCTCGGTGCGAAAGGCCGTCCCGACCACCGGAATTCCATGTTCCTTGGACCAGGCGCGCAGTGGCGCCGCGCGATCCCAGGCGACGCCGCTGGTCGTCGAGCGGCTCTCGGAGAGCACCTCGCCAAGCTGTGAAGTGGCACCGACCACCTCGCCGTCCTTCGTCGTCACCCCGGGATCGAGGGCGAGGACGTAGGTCGAATCCGGCATCAGCCAGTCGCCTGGAGCGGGGAAGAACGTGAGCGCGCTTGCCTCTTCGGACCACCAAGCCTCGACCGCGACTTCTCGGCCGGCCTCGGGACCATCCATCGCGACGAGATGCACCCGTCCATCGAGCGATTCGAGGGCGATTTCTTTTTTCGAGAAGAACGCGATCGGCTGCGCGATGCCAAAACCGGGACGGCCATGGATGGCCGCGTCAAGATCGCTCAGAGCCAGTTTTTTACCGAGGCCAACGAACAGCGGATCGCTCCCGAGTGGGGCGAGTGAGATGCCGGAGGCTTCGCGGTAGAGATCATTGGGGAACGGCGCCAGGGACACGGTCTGAAGGGGGTCGAGCCCGAACGCGAACGTCTCCACGCCTTTCGGTAACGCGACCGGTAGCGGGCTGTCCGCGGAGCTGCAGCCGCTGGCGAAAGCGAGCAAAAGAGTGGCGCCGAAACCGAGGAGTGAATGCGACTTCATCGCCTTCGACCCTAATCCGCAAAGGGCGCGAGTCGTTGACAATTGCACCGTTGGTGCTGCGCGCGTCACCGCTGCGCCGGCTTCACACGTCCGCTGGAGCGCTCGGTTCCGAGCGGCTGACCAGGAAAGCTCCGACGATTGCGCAGCCGCCAGCGACCAGGCCATACGCCGTGAGCCGGCCTGCGCCGATGAGACTGGCGGCGATGACAGGCCCAAAGATTTGCGAAAGCCCGGAGAGCGACTGGCTCACGCCGAGGACCGCTCCTTGCTCGGTGGGGCCCACGCTCTTCGTGAGCAACGTCGTCAAGGCGGGGCGGGTAACCGCTGAGCCGAAGGCCGCCACGGCCACGAGCAGAATCAGCACCGGAACAGTGAAAGCCGCGCCCAGAAAAACATAACCCAGCGCCATGGCCACGAAGCCGACGAGCGACAATCGCGCTTCGCCGAGTGCGCGCACCAACCGCCCGATGAGGCCGCCTTGAATCAAGGCGCCAATCAGTCCCGAGAGTGCGTAAACGTAGCCGGTACGCTCGACGTCGAAGTCGAATCGCGCATGCAGATAGAGGGCGAGGCCGCCTATCAACGTCGAGAACGAGGCCGTGAAGGCGAAGAATTCGAGCAGCCGTCGGCGCGGTAGTTTTTGCGCGAAAAAACGGCCGAACTGGAGCGAGCGTCGGGGCGCCGTACCGTTGGCCGTAGGCCGCTGGTTCGGCAGCATCGTCGCCGTCAAGAGGATCGATAACGCCGAGAGGGCAGCCGCCCCGTAGGCCGGGGCCGCGAAACCATACTTTTTTGCAAGTATCCCGGAAATGGCAGGGCCAATGAGAAAACCCGTGCCGACGACGATGCCGATGAAGCCGAAGGCTTTGGTTCGTTCTTCGGGTTTTGTCGAGTCGCTGATGTAGGCCTGCGCGATGCTCAAGTTGCCGGCTGTCGAGCCGTCGATGATGCGCGACGCGAACAGCATCCAGAGTGCATTCGCCTGGCCGAGCACGATGAACCCGATGAACGTTCCGAGTTGACTCGCGAGCAAGGTCGGCTTGCGACCGACCTCATCCGAGATCCTTCCGAGGATCGGACCCGAGACGAGCTGGCAGACCGCGTACGTTGCGGCGAGGCAGCCCACCACGAGGTGCGAAGCACCGAAATGCAACGCGTAAAAAGGCAGCAGTGGCAACACGAGCGTCAACCCCAGCACGTCCACAAAGACGGTGAGAAAGATCGGCAAGAGCGGCGAGCGCTTCATTCGCCCACGCGATACCACAGTCTCTTGCGGGCGGGCTTGCCAGGAGCCCAAGAACGACCCACCTTCCGTGCATGGGGCGTGGATGGATTCTGGGCGGAATGCTTGCTCTCAGCGCCTGTGGGGCAGACGCGTCGGGAGTCCCCGGTGGCCGCGGGTTCGTCGAACCTTCGGACGGGGGTGCCGCTGCGGATGGCTCGGCGGGGTCGGCTGTCGGCGGCGCGGGTGGAATGGCGACGCTTCCGGAGAGCATTCCATGCTTGGTCGCTGGTACCCCCGGCGTCTGCATCGAGGTCAGCGCGTGTGTTGGCGCGTTCGCTCCGGTGCCCGGTCACTGTGCCGGTCCCGCGGACGTCCAGTGCTGCATCGAAACAACCCCCGGGACATGCAACCCCAGCGCCATGGTCGTTCCGAATGGCGTGCTGGTGGAAGCGCCGGGCGCGGACGGGTGTCTCGCGGGCATGGTGCGGGTCGACACCTTTTGCATCGATGCGTACGAGGCCGCGCTCGTCAGGAGCGTCGACGGCTCGAGCTGGTCGCCCTATTTCAACCCGGGAGTTGTCGCCGTGCGCGCGGTGAGCGTGAAGGGCGCGGTCCCGCAGGGCTACGTCAACCAGGTGCAAGCGGACGGGGCCTGTCTCGCGGCCGGAAAGCGCCTCTGTACGAACGAGGAATGGCTGCGTGCGTGCCGGGGTCCGGAGAATCACGTCTACCCTTACGGAGACTCACTCGTCGTCGGTCGCTGCAACGACCACCGCGCGGTGCATCCGGCGGTCGAGTATTTCGGCACCACGGACTCCTGGATTTTTTCCGAAATCGGCAACGCCTGTCTCAATCAATTGCTCGATTCCCTCGACCCAAGCGGTGACAACCCGGACTGCGTGACGGCCGACGGAGCGTTTGACATGATGGGAAATCTTCACGAATGGACGGCCGATCTGGCCGGTACGTTCCGGGGTGGATTTTACGTCGACACCGTGAAAAACGGGAGCGGTTGCCTCTACGCAACGACCGCCCACGATGTCTATCACTGGGACTATTCGACGGGATTTCGCTGCTGCGCCGAGCTTTAGCGGCCTGCATCAGCTCCGCTCGTCTTCGGTGCGAAACTCGTTCGTCTGGCTGGGGCTTGCGGGGTTCCGATGGGCGTCGGCGGGGTTACGGAGTCGGCACGCCGAGCGTTGCATGGACCGGATGCGAGGTCGTGATCTCGTACGTTCCCGCGGGGCTGGCCCGGACGGCGACATGGCCGTCCCAGCCGGTCGCGTACACCGCGCGGTCGATGCCCGTCAGCTCAAACGTTTGGACCCCCGTTCCCAACAGCACCTCGACCGGCGCGCGATGATCCGAAACGGCCGCAAGCAGCCGATCGACGGCTTTTTTTCGCGGGTGCCCAAACTGCCACGCGGTCCACTTGGCCCAGCGATCCGGCGGCCCCATTGGAATGAGCGCAATTCTCGGTGTGAGCGCCTCGAGCATCGGAACGGTGGTCGCATTGTAGGAGCCGTGGTGCCCGACTTGCCACACGTCTGCATCGAGCGCGCCCGTGCCTCGATGCTTCTCGAGCAGCCCTTCGATACCGGCCTCTTCGAGGTCACCGTTCAGGATGAAGGACGCTCGGCCGTGATCGACTCGCACAACGATGCTGTGATTGTTGTGGTTCGCGTAAGCCCGCTCCTGCCAGCCATCGGGGCGCGCCGGGAGGCCTCCCCAAAGAACGCTCACTTTCGGATCGACGCCTTGGCACACGAACGGATCGATCACGGCGTCGGACTTGCCACCCGCTGCAATGTCGCTTGCCGCCACCACTTCGAGCTTGGCGTGCGCCCTCGCCCACGACTCGACCCACGCTTGCTGTTTTCCGCCCGAGCCGCGTGCCTCGCCATCGGTCACGACGTTTTTGACGGTGAAGTTCTCGACGACCGCGCGGGCATTGCGCGTGTGATCGAGGTGAGGGTGGGTGAGGACGAGGAGGTCGAGGGTGCGGGCGAGCTCGGGGCGCCTCGCGAAGAACGCTTCCAGGTAATCGTTCAGGACCTTTCCACTGTCGAACAAGTGGCCGGTTTCGCCGCCGGTATCGACCAACATTGCGCCGCACGGAAACTCGATCAGGGTGGCCGCCCCCTGGCCGACGTCGATCAAGTGAAGCGTTGCGGTCAAGTCCACCGACCGGGGTGCTTTCGACGGCGTCCCCGTAGGTAGCGTTGCTGGCTTGCAGCCCGCGAGAACGCCTAAAAAAACGCAGGTGTAGAGCTTCACGATGGATGAGCCTATACCCAAA
Organism: Polyangiaceae bacterium; assembly: GCA_947502375.1. Lineage (GTDB taxonomy): Bacteria > Myxococcota_A > Polyangia > Polyangiales > Polyangiaceae > SYFR01. The sequence continues at coordinate 5,611 of CANMZR010000017.1, read as the reverse complement.
TGCGGCGTTGCCCAACGGGAGTTCCTGCGACAGCTCAGCGGCGATTCCGTGGGGTTGGTGCGCCCTCGCAGCGGTCGTAGTTTGACTCGCCCGCCTGAGGGCCTTAGCATCCACCGGCCGACCGACCGCCATTCACGCGGCCGACGGGAAGCGCATGGCAAAACCGAAAAAAAAAGTCCCTCCGCCGCGTAAAACGGCGAAGAGCCACGACGAGCTGCCGCGGCACTCCGATTGGCAAAACCCGCGGGTCGTTCAGATCCTTGACGCCGCCTCTCGTTGCTTTTCGCGCGATGGGCTCGCGAACACGACCGTGCAGGAGATCGCCATCGAGGCGGGCCTCACGAAGTCGATGATTCATTACTATTTCGAGAGCAAGCAGGTCTTGATTCTCGAGCTGCAGGCTTTCGTGCACGAGCGCTACTTCCGCCGCGTTCAGCAAAAGCTCGAAGCCCTCGCGGCCGCCGCGGTCTCCTCCGAACAGCGGCTTCAGGAGACGCTGTGGGAAGTTTTCGACATCGTGAACGACAAGCAGTTCCTGCGACTGCAGCTCGAGCTGATGGCCGAAGCGGGTCGGGATCCTTACATGAAGAGCCGCATGCAGCTCGCTCAGGAGCGCGCTCGCGACTTCATCGAGGTGGGTGCCGATCAGGTCGTCAATGCCTCCGGGGATGCACCCATTCGGTTGCCTCCGTCGCTGGCCTTTCTCATCTCGTCGACGATCCAGGGGCTGCGGATCCAGGAGTTCATCGCTGGGGACGAAGAGCTCGCCCGAAGCGCCTACGGGCTCTTCATCGCGATGCTGACGGGCGCCATGGTTCAGGCTCGTGGTCGCACGGCGACCCAGCCCGACTCCGAGGAGCTGACCACGTTGCCGCCGCTCGACGGCGACGCTCCGACCGACGCCTAGCTTTCGCGGGCGAGCTTTCGACCGTCCGCGGCCGCGGGTGCCTCTTCAAGAGCGCCCAAGGTGGCTTGCGACCTTTTTTCGATGAGCCTCTGCGGCGCCTTCAGTGTGCGTCTTTTGGGGCGACACGACGACCGTTCAGGTGAGGCAGGAACGCGATAAGTGCCATCGATGGCAGCGTCACGACGAAGCTGAAACCGAAGTAGCGGACGAACCCCAGGGCTTGTGCCAGGTAGCCGCTCGCCATGCCCGCCACGGTGAAGCCGACGCTCATCAGGGCCGTCACGATCGCCATGTGCGCGGCCCGGTGAGCGGGGTCGCAGCAGCGCATCAGAAATACCGTAAAAACAGCCGTTCCTAGCCCCTCGCCGACGTGTTCAATGCTGATGATTGCCGTGACGGTGCTGAGCCCAACCTGGCCTTCCAAAGCCCACTTCGCCAGCAGCACGTAAAGCAAGTGAAGGCCATTTTGCGCGATCACGAAGGGCCAGATCCAGCGTCGCAGCCCGTGCTTCGAAATGAGGTAGCCGCCGAGCAGCGTGCCGGCAAAGGAGGCCATCACGCCAAACGTGCCATTCGCGAGCCCGTATTGCTCCAGCGACAAGTGCACTTGATCCCGCAAAAAAGGCCACTTCATCTTCTGGAGGAACGACTCGCCCGAGCGAAATAAAATCACGAAGGCGAGGATCACCCCGGCGCGAGGCTGGGCGAGAAATTCGCCGAAGGCCGCGCGGTACGGTGATTCTCGGCGCGGGCTCGGGTTGCGAGATAGGAAGACGAACCCGCCGAAGAGCGCCGCCAAAAGAAGCGCAACCCAGCCCTCGACGGGGACGCGTCCGAGGGGCGCCCCGAAGTGGGTCCGAAGGCTATCGAGTACGTGGAACGTTCGCTGAAGTCCGATGAGCACGGCTACGGAGGCGACGCCGACGAACCAGCGCGGCCGAAACAGGCCCGTGAGCAGCGCGCCCACGTTGGACTTCGCGACCTCGGTCCGCGGCAGTATTTTGGCGTGAAGAACCGTTATTCCTGCCATCACGAGTGCCAACGCCAGGAGGCCAAAGCGCCAGCCCACGAGCCCCGCGAACACGACCCCCGGACCCCGGACCAGGAGGCTCGCGAGTTTGTACGAGAGCTGGCGAATTCCAACGAAACGCGACTGTTCGGCCTCGTCCAGAACTTCGAGGTAAAACCCATCAATCGTCACGTCGTGGGTCGCTGATAGCAACGCGAGCGCGAGAAACATGGCCGCAAGCACCCCGAGCGGGAGGCTCCTCGAGGCGGCCCAGGCTGCGCCCATGAGCGTCACGCAGAGAGCGACCTCGAGACCCAAGAGCCAGCGGCGTTTCGTCTCGTACTGATCGACGAGCGGTGCCCACAAAAATTTGAGGTTCCAGGGCAAGTGAAAGAGCGACGTGAGCCCGACCGTACCAAGGCTTGCTCCGAGGCTTGCGAAGATGAGCTCCGCAAGACTGTTGACGATCGAGTAAGGGTAGCCCTCAGCAAAATAGGTGCTGGCGACCCACGTTCGTACGGCAAAACGCTGCTCTTTTGGAGGCGCCTGGCTGTCCGAGGTTCGTTGTGACGTCACCGGGACACCATAGCGAGACCCTCGCCGAAAAGCTGCTGCGCGCCAAATCCCGTCGGGCGGGTTCGCGGAAGGCACAGGAAGTGCCTATCGCTCGCCACTTCCTAAGGATTCGTTGTTCGCGACGTTTTTGGGCGAGGGTCCCTCGCGTTGGCAATTTCCAAGAGCCAGTAAGGTTAGGGCCTTTTCGGCGAGGGTCTAGCGATGGGCGTCTTTGGGCGGCCGAATTTCCGCGTCACCCGGTCACACGAGCAGTCGCAGGATGGCCGTAACGACCATGGCGATGCCGAGCCCCCAAAGCCACACGCTGCTGCCCCCGGTGTTGAACGCAACGGAGCGTGGCGGCACGGTATGTCTGCTGTCGTCGCTGTCGTCGCCCCCTTCAAAGGAACTGTCCCGCACGCTCATCGGCTCCGTCAGCGCCTCGCCGACGAAGCCGCCGAGAGCCTCACGAGCATGCGTGTAGGCGACCTCGAAACGGATCCCCATTCCCGCCGGGGCGCTCGCTGCTCGAGCGTCATTTTGCCGCCGGACACTCCCAATCATCTTGAGCGGTCGGCTCGCGGCACTGCCGGGCACGTACAAACTCAAATAAATCCGCGCGCCCTCGGGTGCCACCAGGTCCGTCTCGAGAAACAACCCGCCTGTGCTCACGTCGTTCGTGTAGCCGATGCCAGTCGTCGAGCCAAAGTGGTACTCGACCCGAATCTTCGCGCGGGCTCGCGGGTGTTGCCTGGCTTCAATGCTCATGCGCTGCCCTGGCCTCCGGACGACGTTACCACGTTGGACGGCGAGTGATGCTCACGCGGGTTGCACGGCACGCCACCCCCGGGCTACGTTTGCCCTCGATGACCCATCCGTCCGGCCCTACCGATTCGACTCCCACCGCCACCCCCGACCCGTCAGCCGCCGTCCCCGCGAGCGCATCGCCGGAGGCTCCTCGCGTGGTCACCTGCGCGAAGTTTGGCAAGCCGATGGAGGGGCTCGCAAAGGCGCCGTTGAAGGGCGAGCTAGGGCAGCGTGTCTTCGAAACTGTCTCGAAAGAAGCGTGGCGCATGTGGCTCGAACACTCGAAAATGCTGATCAACGAATACCGACTCGATCTGCTGAGCGAGCAGGGACAGAAGGTCTGGATGACCGAGCTCGAGAAATTCATGTGGGGTGAAGGCTCTCAGCTTCCCCCTGACTTTCAGCCCGGCAAGGGCGGTGGCCACAGTCACGGTCACTCACACGGTTAGTCTCACCGGTTTTCGAAACGAAAAAACCTCGACACGGAAGGCCCGTGCCGAGGTTTTTTGCGCTTGAGCGCTAGTTGAAAACGGCATGCCTGAACACCCCCCTCGGCAGAAACCTGCCGCCGTTCAGGCTCGCCGTCGACTCAACGGCCGCTGAAGGCCGCCTCAACTTCCGCGAAGATCGCGCGAGCGCGGCTGAGACCGAGCTCCGCAATCGCCCTGCGGAGGGTGACTTCTTGTGACGCGCTGACGACGACGACCGGCTGTGCCTTCGGCGCCTCTTTCCGGGGACGACCCGGACCGCGCCTCAGGCTGGCATCACGGCTCGTCACCGTGATCGTCGTGGCGCTCTGCTTGGGCTTCTTCGTCGTGGACGAACGCAGATTGTAAACGTGGCCTTCCGTAATGTGCAGACCCTGCTTGGCGGCCTCGGCGACCACCTCTTTTGCGGGAACGCTCTGCGGCAAGGAACGGATGAAGGCTGCCTTGGCACCAAACTGCGGGTTTGAACTGCGATTCATAAACACTCGAACTCCATTGAGGAGGATTGATGGGGGGTCGTGATCAAGCTGCACACTATGGCGCGTCTCGATCACAGGTTGAGAACGAGTCTCTGTACCAAATTACCGCCGAGTGCGAGGAGATTTTAATCCAAGCGTGAAAATAAATCTCGGAGTTTCACCCTGGCGGGGGCTTCATCGCCACACAACTCTCGCTGCAATTGGCTGAGGCGCTCCTCGGCTGGCCCAAGTGTCCAGCAGGCTTCGATGGGCAAATCCACGATGGTTGGCCATGGTCCGACCACGGGCTCATCGTTCAGAACGCAGATGTCGCGATGCTCCAGACCGTGCTCGAGTTCGAGCCACCGCAGCGGCAATCCCTGGGTTCGGCAAACATAGGGGCGCACGTCGTAGACGCGGCAAGCGCCTTCCGAATCGAGAAAGGCGCACGCTCCAGCGGCGTGTGGAACACCGCTTTTCAGAAGCTCAGGGTGCGCGGCTCGGATCCGCGCAGCTTCCACCTCGAAGACGGTCAGGTCATCCACGCAGCAGCCGGAGCAGCCTCGCTCACAATGGAGTCTTCCCTTGTTTTTCGCTGCGACCTCGCGAGCGCGAGTATCGATTGCGGCATGCAGCCCCGCGAGTTCACTCTTTGCAAGTTCAGCCATATTCGTAGGGGCGCCGGCTGCCTTTGTATCGGGTTTCGAGGCCATTATTGACTCGTGGCTTCGGTCTCTGCCTTGAGCACGCGGGTGCCGTCGGGACCGAGGTCAATCGGGGGGCCAAAACTCTTCAATGACAGCCGCTCGTGTTGGGTCCCCGTGGACATGTCTCGCTGCACCATGCCGACCTTCGGGCAGTAGGCCGTGGTCACCGAAAGCGGGGCATCTCCACCGCGGCTCTCAACCGTTTCCACACAGCCCTCGAACGTCCCCGCGGGGACCGTCACGGTCGCATCGATGCGGCGTACTTCAACGGAACTCTGATTGCCGCCTTTCCAGCCGCGCCCAGCCTCGAGCGGTGCCTGCAGCAGGTAGCTCACGCCGTGCTCGCCGCTTGTGAGGACTCCGTCTGCAACGTACTCGAACGCGTTGTGGCCTTTGCCTGGCAAGACCCAACTCCCGTGCCGCTCGTCCGGGCGCTCGATTTTAATCAAAAGAATGCCGCTTTTTCCGTCGTCGGTCTCGAACTGGTATTCGTAAAAGTGACCCCCCACGAGGGGCAGGAACCGTTCGAGAGCCGTGCCCGAGGAGAGGGCTCGAAGGGCAGAAATCGACCCCGTCGAAGGAGCTGCCGCCGGTGGCGCGTTCGTACAGGCAAGGGCCAGAATCGCTATGGCGGTGTAGGACGCGGAGGCTTTCATCACTCGGGATGGTACTGCGCCGAG
>CANMZR010000016.1 GCA_947502375.1 Polyangiaceae bacterium | reverse complement strand
ACTGCAGCAACAGCGCGTGCACGCTCGGCGCATGCAACGGCAGCTTCCTAAACTGCAACAAGAACGCGGCCGACGGCTGCGAGAGCGACATCAGCGCCGACGTGAGCCACTGCGGCGGCTGCGGCACAGCGTGCGGGACCAAGTGCGTGGGTGGCGTGTGCCAGTTCAACTTCAAGCTCGAACAGGTCATCGAGGGTCAACTCGTTACCTGCTCGTCGGTCAACAACGCGAACCCGCTTTATACCGAGTGTGATGACCTCAAGAACACGGCCGGACTCTACTTCTCCAACGGCATCACGTGCGGGCCCGCGTGGAGCATGACGAACTCGCTTTACTCCGACACCATCGGCTTCTGCCAGTCGCTGACCGGCACTGCGAAGATGGAGGCCTATTACGCGTGCACGGCCTCGACCACGCGCGCAACGTGGACGAACAAGGTGTGGGGCACCGTTAGCGACAACGGCTATACGAAGCACCTGCGCTGCTACTACTGACGCGCACGCACTGGCGCGCGAGGTGCTCACTCAAACGCCGCATCGTACGCGGCCTCATCGAAGCCGACGAGGACCGTATCGCCAGCGACGAGAACCGGCCGCTTGATGAGCTTACCGTCGTTCGAAAGGCTCTTCACGAGTTCCGCGTCGCCCATCGCATCCACCGCGGCCTTGCCGAGCGCGCGGTAGCTCTGCCCGCTCGTGTTGAGCCACTTGCGGAGGGGCTTGCCGCTCTTCGAGATCCACGCGGCGAGCTCGGCTTTGGTCGGCGGCTCCTCGACGATCGGACGCACGGTCACGGCCACCCCGCGTGCGGCAAGCCAGTGGAGAGCGCGCTTGCAGGTGCTGCAACCGGCGTAAACGAGAACGAGAACAGACTTGCCCATGGTAGGCGCAGCCTCCCGGTGCACAGCCGGGCGCACTACTTCTTCGCCGCCTTGGCGACGAGCTCCTTGAAGCGCGCATTGTCAAAAAGTGGCGCAAAAAGCGCGTCTTCGGCCACTTTGTCGGGATTCGGAAGCTTGCGGTCGATCGCCTCACCGAGCTTCGAGAGCGCCCGCTCGGTGTCACCCTTCTGTGCCGCGACAAGCGCCAGCCCATAGGGTGCGGAGCTCGTCTTCGGGACGACCTCGCCGAGATGCGTGAAGGTCTTCTCGGCGTCGTCGAGCTTGCCCGCTACGCAGTAAATGCGACCGAGCGTGAAGAGCACATCTTCCGAAGTGCCGCGGGCGTGCGCGGCGACCTCGGCGGCTGCCACCGCGCAGCCGTAATCCTTCAGTTGCAGGCACACTCGCGCGAGATTCAGGCGGGCGTCGGCGTCTTTCTCGTCCAACTTCACGAGGGTCTCGAACTCGTGCCGCGCCTCAGCCGAGTCGTTCTCGCGGAGCGCTGCCATGGCCAGCCCGAGGTGCGCGTCGGCTAGCCCGCGATCGTCCGACGAACTCAAGGCCAAGGCCGCGCGGTAGGCGGCACGGGCCTCGGCGTACTGCCCGAGCTCGAAGAGCGCCTTGCCACGCATGACGAGCAGGGGCACGTCCTTCGGGCGTGCTGCAAGACCGCTGTCGACCTCGGCCAAAGCCTTCTGCGCATCGCCGCCCCGCAGATACGCGTTGGCTCGCACGCGGTGCTCCATCGCCGAATCGAGGCAAGCCGACATCGTCACGAAGAGAGCGAGCATCGGCACGAGCGGGCGCATGAGAATCACGGGGTCGTCCTACTCCGCGGGTCAGGCTCGGTCAAGTCACGGGCGCGCTCTGCCCCCTGACGATCACGGTGAAACTCTGATACTTTCGGACGCGCGATGGTTGTCGACGTCACCGATCCAATGCTGGCCCTGTGGCTGTTACTCGCTGCGGTCGGCTGCAGTTCGACGCCTGAGCCCAAACGAACCGAGGAGCCATCCACGGGCACGAGTGCAGGCGCGCCCGGAAGTCCCGTTCCCTCGCCGACACGCTACGGCGACGGGAAGCCCGAGCCCTCGACGGAGCGGCCGCCGCACCTCCTCGGTGGCTACGCAGCCCGTGACGTGAGCGAAGTCGAGATAGGCCTGGTCGCCAAGCGGGCAGTCGAGCTTGTCGCGTTGAAAGAGGGCGAGCCGAGCCTGACGCTCCTGTCGATCGAGCGCGCCGCCTCACAGGTGGTCGCAGGAACGAACTTTGCGCTCGAAGTGCGGGTGAACGGCAAAGCCGGCGAGCGAACGCTTGCGCTCGTGGTGTACCGCAACCTGCAGGGTCACGTGGTGTTGCTGGAAAGGAATCCAAAATGAGGCCTCCGGACAAGGTCCTCATGCATTCCTTGACGACCAGCATCTTTTGGCATTGACTCCTCCCATCCCGAATTTGGGGATGATCGCATGCATCATGGCAGTGAACACCTGCCGAGAAGGACCCCGTACCATGACCACCAAAAAACGAGTTTCTACGGCTCTCGCTCTCGCCTTCGCCTTTGGCCTTGCCCTCCTGCCGACGGTGGAAGCGAAAGCCGACGCAGATCTCGAGAAGATTGCCTGTCTGACCGAATGTATTGGGACGCAGCAAGCGTGCACCGAAGGCTGCGGGGATAAAATGTCCTGCATGACCAAGTGTGCAACCGATGCACTGCGCTGTCAGGCAAAATGCAAGTGACCCCATCTCGATAACGCGCTCTCTCGGCGTGATCGATGGTGCCGCCGACGTGCATGAGGCTTGAGCGCTCGCACGTCGACGGCACTGGCCACGGTCCTGTCGTCGCGAACACCTCGCGTTGCGGTGCATGCCCACCGGCTCCCATGAACCGCTCCCCGCTTGCGTTGAGGGCGGGGCTCTGGCAACGGTCACTCTGTGACGAGTCGCGGGATCGAGCTCCTTTGGCCAGGAAAAAAAGACGGCAGCGAGCTGTCGGGGGGCTCACGCGAAGCACTCGTCACCGTCGAACGGCACGGCGACGCGGCGAGTGAGAACCTGCTCATCCACGGCGACAACCTGCTCGCGATGCAGGCCCTCGTGCCGACGCACGAAGGCGCTATCGACCTCGTCACCATCGATCCTCCCTTCGCGACGAACCTCCGCTACTTCGCGCAGGCGCGCGTTGGCAACGGCGAGCTTGAACGCGAGGCGTACCGTGACCCCGGCGGCCATGGAATGGCCGATTACCTCTCGGCGATGCAGCCACGGTTGCGCCTCATGCAGCGCCTTCTCGCCCCCGAGGGAAAGCTTTTTCTCCACTGCGATTGGCGGGCGAACGCGCTCTTACGGCTGCTGCTCGACGAGATCTTCGGAGCCGAGTGCTTTCGCAACGAGATCGTGTGGCGGCGCGCGCCCAACCTCGGACGACAGGCCGCTTCGCGTCAGCTTGGCCGGGTGGTCGATACCATTTTTGTTTACTCGAAACGGCCAGGCTCCCTGTTTCGTGGCGAACCTCCGCTTAAAACGACTGCGTACGCACTCGATCGAAACGGGGATCCCAAGGGTGCCCGCTGGGACGAGCTGGCCCAGGCCTACTTCACGACCGCACCGCGCGGCGACTACACCGATAAGAGCATCGCCGAGCTGCGCGCCAAAAACCGCGTCTACGACTCGGGCGCGGGGAAGGTCTACATCAAGTATTTCCTGCGACAAGACGACGCAGGTCGCTGGGTCAAAGACCAACCGGTCGACACCTTGTGGGACGACTACGACGTGCGCCCCCTGCGCCACCGACCGAAGGCCGAAGAGATGGGCTACGACACGCAAAAACCCGAAGGCTTGCTCGAGCGGATCATCGGCTGGGCGACAAAACCCGGCGATCTTGTCGCCGACTTTTACGCAGGCTCGGGCACTGCGCTTTCGGTGGCGCAAAAAATGGGACGACGCTGGCTCGGGAGCGACGTCGGGCGGCCCGCCATCGATATCATTCGCCGCCGGCTCTTGACGAGCCCTGTGCCGTGCTCCTTTGCGCTTGCGACGGTCGGCGCCGTACGACCCGAACCGGCAGGAGCCGCGACGGTCGAGGTGACGCTGCATCGCGAGGCGACCGGCCTCCGCATCGAGCTCACGCGCGTTTCGGGAGCGCCGGAACTCAGGCAACAAACGCCTGCGCTCGCCTGGGCCGATGCCATCGAATCGTGGATGGTCGATTGGCATGCCGAGGCCGTGTTCGCTCCGAGCTTCGTCGCGCATCGAGACGCTTCGGGCACGGTCCCGCAAACGACGCCGACGAGGCCGAGCGGCGCGCACGGAAGACGCGCAAAAGTGGTGGTTCACACGGTGTACGGAGAGACTGCGGAGCGCGTAATCGAGCTCGAAAGTACGCTTTGAACACCGTTTCACCAGCATTTAGACGAGCGCGCCGTGACGGCTTCGGTTGGGCGACCGGCTGCGTTCTTGCACTCGCGCTGGTTTTAACGGGCGCCCTGGGCTGTAAAAAACCAAGGCCCGACGGCCCGCAAGCGGACGCCACCGCCGCGACCCTCGGCCCCGTCCCCGCGCCGGCCGAGTTGATAGCAGAGTTCATCGTGCCGAATCCGGAGCGCAGCTGGACGGCCTTTCGTGACTCGCTTGGTGAAGACGCGGCGATGGCCCCTCGAAGTGTCGGCGGGCTCGTCGTCAGCCTCTGTGGTTTGCCGCTCCGGGCGGTGCAGGAGTTCGACGAAAAGCTGCCGCTCATCGGCGCCGTCGCGGGCACGAGCGAGCCGCGGGCTGCGGTCGCGCTGCATGTGCGGAGCGGCGGCTCGTTTATCGCGGTGCTGACCACGGGAAGCGATGCCACCTTCGATGTCGAGCGGCAGGAGGGCGTGGCGAAGCTCATCCCGAAGGGCACGGCGCGACGCGGGCTCATCCCGGATGTGCAGCTCGCAATCGTCGGAAACTATCTCGTTATCGCCAACCGCCATGAGGCCCTCGCCGCGCTCGGTCCGTTTCTTGTGCGGACCGTGGCCCCCCGCGGAGAGAGGGGCGACCTTGGGCCGATCGAATCCCGACCCTCCGCCACCTTGCACTCGGAAGGTCGTGTTTTCGGAAGCTTTCTGCAGCACTGGCTCGACCGTCAATGGGCGGGTTTGGAACCGGCCACGAAGAGCCGCATCGCTCTCTTCATCGACCTCGAGGTCGCGGCGAAAGCGCTCTTCTCGGCGTTCAAAGACGACGAAGGAACCGAAGCGTCCCTCTGGCTGGGCAAGGAGACGCTGCGAATCGACGCCACCGTTCGAGTCGCCGCTGCGAACGAGTGGGCCGCACGCCCCAACGTCACGCCAAAAGACCTGGGGACGTTGCCCGAGGACACGATAGCGGCACTCGCCTTCGCGGAATCGACAAGCGACCGTTTGGTCGAGGCCAGCCGACGTGCCGCCGCGCTTGAAAGCGTGCTCTCGGACACGAAGAACGCACCGCCTTTCGCGGCCGTGCCGCTTGCGAAAGCGCTCGCAAAAACGCTCGCCGAACTCGCGCAGGGACGCGGCGATCGGACGACCCTCGGTGCCCGCTGCACCGGCGCTGGGCTCACCGGCTTCGCAACCGGGGAGGTCGCTCACCGCGCTCAGCTCGAAAGTGGCCTCGCGGCGCTCCTTGGGATGCGAAGCGAAGGGGGCGTCACGAAGGCGCTCGACCAGGCGGGGCTCGAACTCCTGGTGGAAAAAGGCCGCCTCGAGCTCGTGACCGACGAAGTGACGCTCTTGCGCCTGGGTTCAACGAAAAAAGGCGATCCACGAAGCGCCATCGACCTTCGGTTCGCAGTCGGCGACGCGCGGTACACCATCGCGGCCGGGGTCGAGACCGTGGACACACTGCAAGCCTTCTACCGACCCGCTCAGGGTCGCATCCTCTCAGAGCTCCCACAGGTACGGGCCGCGCTCGCGGCTCACGGCGAGCACGCCTTCTTCGCCTTCTTTGCCGATCCACTGGCCGTCGCGGCATGCGCTTCGGGAGCTCCGGTTGCGAAGTCGACGAGCCCGGTCACGGTATCGCTCGGCGCGGCCCCTGGCGGGTTGCGCCTGCGCATCGAGGCGGCTCGCTCCGCGCTCGTGCTTGTCGGCCGTCTTTTGCGCTGAGGTGAGCCGGTAGGCATTCGTGGTGGGCGCAGAAAGATACCCGAATAAAAAAGAGTTACGTCGCCCGCGGTCCTGGTAACGGGAGTAACCTTCGTCGCAGCTTTGAATTCCGAACTCGCAACAATCGTGCGCGACTTGAAAGCCTCGGGGACCCCGGTCACCGTCCGCAATGTCATGGCGCACGGTGAAACTCCGAAAGCCGTGGTCGAGCGCTGGCTCGATGAGCACGGCTATCGAGATGAGGAGGTCGCGGCGAGGGCCTCGGGTGACGCACCTTGGGGTGACGAGTTCATCGGCGACTCCCGCTTGCACGAGGCCATCCTCAGCAAAACAATGGGCGTGCGAGTTGGTTTCGACTCGTCGAACAGAGCGGGTGGTTCGGCGGCAAAGGGCCGCAAATCGATGGCGAACGGGGCCCTTTTGGGTCTGCTTTTTCCACCGGCCATGTTCGCCTACGCCGCGCCGATCGTTGAGGGAGTGTTGGGAACCATCGCGTATTTGACGCTGACCTTTGGTGTAAGGAAGCTCCCTCTCCTCGGAGATTTCGTCGGCTATATGTTTGTTCTGCCGCTGAACTTCCTATGCATTTTCTTGGGACTTGCCTACGTCGCGATTCACACAGCCACCGGCAAACGCACCGCGCTCTTCCTTCGGGGAACGAGCCGCGACGAGCGACGGTAGAACCAGCGCGACGGCTTCCTTGGCCGACCAACCGAGCGGCTACTTCACGTTGAACGACTTCGTGACGGATTGCGAGCCGCCAGAGAATGCCGGAACACGCGCGGAGCGAAACGCGCCAACCGCGCAGCTTCCAACGGGGGTTCCAGCAAAAGGCGGGTCGACCGAGACGCTCGCGACCGAACCGCTCGACGAGAACATCACGGTCGCACGACCGCGCCCCGTCGGCCCGTTCGGTTTGCCACAGCCCGACGCTCCTCCGGCGGCCGACGACAACGCGGCCTTGGCGGCGTCGATGTTGAACGGAGGAACGTCGGCGCCACGGGGCGGATCTTTTTGAGGTTCGGCGGTTTTCTCGGGGGCCGTTGCCTTGATGCCCGCATCGGACCGGACGGCGCCTTTGTCCGGCGAGCCGACGACCGCAGGCAGGCCCTTGGGGACTTCAAGGGGTGAGGCGGTTGCCGCAGTGGGAACGGCTCCGCCCGCCAGCGCAGTCGCCAACGCGGTCCCCGCTCCGACGGAATCCGCCAGCCCGACGGGATCTGCCTGAAGCTCGGGACCCCGAGCGAGCGCGGATGACGCTGAAGACACGGAGGCGCTCGAAACAGACGAGGCCGTCGACTTCGAGCTGTCTTTGGTCAGAAGCCAACCGAGACCCACGACGACGACGAGCAAGACGGCGATGGCCCCGACGAGCAGTCCCAGCTTCCCGAATTTCGACGTGTCTGCAACCGTCGGCGGCGCCAACCCAGGCAGCGGAACAACCCCTGGAAAACCGCTGGCACCGTCGGCCCTTTCACCCGCCGATGGGTTGAACTGCGAACCCGGAAAGCCCTGCATCTGCCCGCTTGAATGAGTGGGCATCGGTCCGCGAAGCGGGGACAGCCCCGTCGAGAGCGGAGGAGGCGAACCCAAGGGCATCGACGGCTGAGTCGGACGATGGGGCTGCGGTGCAAAAGACGGAGTCGGCGCAAACATCGGGCCTGGCACCGTGGCCGGCAAAGCCGTTGCTTGGCGAGGCGGCAAAGGCAAGCTGATGGCGCGCTGCCGTTGCGCTTGAAACTGAGCCAACACGGGCACGAGTTCGGGACAAACTCCGAGCGCAATCCAATCGCGCATTCCCTCTCGCCATACGAACGTGTCTTTCGCATCGAGAACACCGCGCCCATACTCGAAGCCTATTTCGACCGCCGTCATCGTTCGGGTGTCGACCTCGGTCACGTTGACTTGCCACGGAGCGTCGAGGGCGGGGTCGTTACCACCGAAGATATGCGTGGCTTCGTCTTCGTTTTCCCAGTTCATACAGGCGCTTGCTGCAAGTGTACTCAATTAACAGAGGCACGAACAACTTGAAGCCGGGTTCTGGCGGACATTTGCTCCTCGGTGCGCGGACAGGCGGGCGGACGCAGGGCAGAACGGGGGTTCAGTGAAGGGCCGCCAGAGGGCTCGCGTCACGGCTACAGCGCCGCCGGCCGCGACCGTAGCGAGCTCCGCAAGTCGGGCAAATGACCGCCGCTTCCGAGGCCATCAAGGGGTCGCTCAGGTCGTCGGTTGCGGCACCGTCATCGTAAGGCTCCGCGTCGTTTGCGCGCGTTGAGCCAACGGGCGGGAGCGCCCGCGGCCTCGTCAACAGAGCTTTGCCCAAGCGCGAACGGTCAACGAGCATCCAAACGGTCGCGACACCGAACAAAGCGGTGACGCCACCGAGCAGCCAGAGGAACGCTACCTGCGTCATCCCACCAACTCTAGCAAAGACGATTCGACGCTGCCCGCCTTGCAGAACAGCGGGGCACGGATGCGTCGGGGGAAGACCTGTGCGATGGACACGGCATGCGGGTGCACCTCGTTTTCTCGGTCCTCCTCGCGGGCTGCATCGACACCGATCCGGCCGTGTTCGTCGATCCTTCCATCGGAGCGCCGAGTCTAACCGTGGAGACCACGGCGCTGGTCACCGCCCTCAGCGGGGGCTTCTCCCTGGCTTTGCATCTGGGCCCACGGGCCGCTTCACCTAGCACGACCGGCGTCTCGGCCGCCTCGCTCGTCGGAGAGGACGGCGCAGTCACCCTCGCCCCGACGCTGGGCTTCACGTCGCTGCCCACGCTCCCGACGACCGTACCCGTCGACGACACCGTCACCGTCCAGGTCACGCTGGCGTTGCAGGACAACTTGCTACCAGCAGACGCCACCAGCACCATCTGTGGCAGGAACGTTAAAATCAGGGCGCTCGTGGAGGACTCGCTGCGAGGCGTCCCCGTCACCATCGACTCCGCACCGTTCACTGTAGGCGGATGCAACTGAGCGTCAGCGACGAGGAATGAAAAGGAGCGCACAAAAACCATGAGCAAACAGCCTCAAGACCCGCCCGCAACGCACCCCCTGACCGACACCGAGGAGCGCGCTGGCGAACACCTAGGCCTCGACGGCGCCGGGCTTCTGAAACTGCGAACGGAGGTGAAGCGATGGCGAAACACGACCCTCGCCTACTCGTTGAAAAAGGTCCCTGAGCGGACTCGGGAACTGACCACCTGGAGCGGCTCGTCCGTGCCCGACGTGTGCACCGAGGACGATGCCCGCACGGAGCATGCTCGCGACCTGGGCATGCCGGGGGAGTACCCGTTCACGAGGGGCGTTCAACCCACGATGTACCGCGGACGGCCGTGGACGATGCGCATGTTCGCGGGCTTCGGCACACCCGAGCAGACGAACGAGCGCTTCAAATACCTGGTCGCTCAGGGTCAAACCGGCCTCTCGACCGCCTTCGATTTCCCGACGTTGATGGGCTACGACTCGGACTCCCCGCGCGCTCTTGGCGAGGTCGGAATGTGCGGCGTGGCCGTCGATACGCTGCGCGACATGGAAGCGCTGTTCGACGGGATCCCGCTCGACCGCGTCACGACTTCGATGACCATCAACGGTCCTGCAATTGTGTTGCTCGCGTTTTACATCGCGCTCGCCGACAAGCGCGGCATCGCGCGCGCGAACATTGGCGGAACCGTACAAAATGACTGCTTAAAAGAGTTCATCGCGCAGCACGCCTGGCTCGTACCCCCGCGACCCGCCATGCGAATCGTGGGCGATGTGATGGAATTCTGCAGTCGCGAAGTGCCGCGCTGGAACACGGTCTCCATCAGCGGCTACCACATTCGCGAAGCCGGCTCGACGGCGGCTCAAGAGCTCGCTTTCACGCTCGCCGACGGCCTCGCCTACGTGCAGCACGGCGTCGAGCGCGGTCTCGACGTCGACGACTTTGCGCCGCGACTTTCGTTCTTCTTTGACGTGCACAACGATTTCTTTGAGGAAATTGCGAAGTTTCGCGCGGCCAGGCGCATGTGGGCGCGCTTCATGCGGGAGCGCTTCGGCGCAAAAAAGGACGAGAGCCTAAAGCTCCGCACCCACGCGCAGACGGCCGGGGTTTCGCTGACGGCGCAGCAGCCGTACAACAACGTGGCGCGAGTCGCCTTACAGGCCCTGGCGGCGGTGCTCGGCGGGACCCAATCCCTCCATACCAACTCGCTCGACGAGACCTACGCCCTCCCCACCGAGGAAGCCGTCACGATCGCGCTGCGGACACAACAGATCATCGCGCACGAAACCGGCGTCGCCAACACCGTCGATCCCCTCGGCGGCAGTTACTTCGTCGAGGCCATGACGAACCGCATCGAGGCGGAGGCACTCGACTACATCCGTCGCATCGACGAGATGGGGGGGATGGTCGTCGCGGTTGAAAAAGGGTACCCCCAGCGCGAAGTCGCCAGCGCCGCGTACAAGTTTCAGCGTGCGCTCGACGCCGGCGAACGAATCATGGTCGGCGTGAATCGCTTTCAGCAAGCCGAGTCTGGCACGGCGATCCCGCTTTTGCGGGTGGATGAATCCGCGCAGCGGCAGCAGTGTGCACGGCTCGCCGAGGTGAAGGCGCAGCGGAGCGCCGTCGAGGTTGCCCGAGCGCTCGGTGCCGTTCGAAAAGCGGCCGGCGGCAGCGACAACCTCATGCCGCATATCATCCGTGCCGCGAGCGTGTATTGCTCGGAGCAAGAGGTGTGCGATGTGCTGCGCGAAGTGATGGGAACACACTCCGAGCGCACGGAGTTTTAAGTCACCGTAAGCGATTCTATGGTAATGAGTTGCCAGGGGGTGCGCTCGGTTTGAGGGCTGGGTTGATGAACGTCGAAACGCCAGGCTCGGTTGCTCTCGGGCAGCTGCTCGAAGGGTCTCCCTATCGGCTGACCCAGCTCATCGGGCGCGGTGCGACCGCCTTCGTTTACCGCGGCGAGCACACGAGCCTGCGCACGCCCGTGATCGTCAAGATCATGGAGGCGACCGTGGACGCGGCACCCGAAGCCGCAGACCGAATGCGGCTCGAAGCCCAAGCGCTCGCGCGACTCACCCACCCGAACCTCGTCTCCGTCACCGACTTCGGCGTTGCCGACGGTCGCATGTTTTTCGTGATGGACGACGAGGGCGGCGTGTCGCTCGCAGAGTCCCTTGGCGCAACGGGACGAATGAACCCGAGTGACGCGCTTACGGTTGCCGGCGAGGTCCTCGAGGGGTTGGCGTTCATTCACGAGAACGGTCTCATCCATCGCAACATTCATCCGAACAACGTGCTGCTCGGTCCAGGAACGGACAGCCGGAGAACCGTTCGCATCCTCGACCTCGGTCTCTTGAAAGTGCTCGCTGGGCACGAGCAGCATCGCCTCTCGCCACTCGCGCTCCCGACCGCCGAAGGCACGACGCTCGGCACCCCGCGCTACATGGCGCCGGAACAAGCGCGCGGAACCCAACTCGATGCACGCGCGGATCTCTATGCCCTCGGCTGCCTGCTCTATCGGCTGCTCGTCGGCCACGATCCCTTCGCGCATCACGCCACCACGGGTCGAGTGCTGGCCGCCCACCTCGGAGAGGCGGTTATCCCGCCCTCTAGAACCACCGCGAATGCGGGCATCGGTCCGGCCATTGAACGGGCGCTGATGACGGCCCTTGCCAAGCGCCCCGAAGAGCGCTTCGAGACCGCACGCGCGATGAAATCAGCGCTGCTCGCGGCATGGACCGCGGACGCTGGTTTCAGGGGCACCCCCGCGCCGACGGTCGGCTTCGCACCAGGCGCTGCGGTCTCCCTTCAGGAGCTCAGCCATCCTCCTCGGGCCAGCGGCGCACCGCCTCCTCGGGCCAGCGACGCACCGCTCACGCAAGCCCAAGCGATGAAGGCAACCGTGGGCTTGCCTGAGGCGGTCGCAGAAGCGCGGCCTCGGCCTTTGCCTGGGGAGCCCGCTCGAGCTTCACGGCCCGGTCAGCCGGGCGCGCCTGCCCCGCTGCCCGCCGCCTCACGCGGGCCGAGCGAGCTCGATCCCCATCGAGGGGCCCGCTCGTCGGCGGCCATTGTGGGGACTTTTTCGGCGGCATGGTTGGCAAGCCTGCTCTTGACGGTGACGGCACTCTTCGCGGCGAGGAATTGCGGGCCAAGCCCCGCACATGGGGAGAGGGGAGCGGTTCATGACAAGCGTCTTTCGACCCGGTGAACGCTGCGGTCCCTACGAGATCGTCCGACAGCTCGGCGAGGGCGGCATGGGCGAAATTCACCTCGTTCGCAACGGTCTAGGGGAGCTGCGCGCGCTGAAAGTTCTGTCAGCGAACGCGCAACAAAACCGCGAGCTCGTCAAGCGCTTTACGGGCGAGATTCAGGTGCTTAGCTATCTGGAGCACGTCCACGTCGTTCGGTTCTTCGACACGGGCGTCATCGAGCGGAACGGGCAGTCCGTCTTGTGGCTCGCCATCGAGTATTTGCAGGGTTTTACGCTGCGGGAGCACCTTCAAACGGCACCGCAGGCGGTGACCGAAGAGAAGATCATTCGTTGGGGGCGCCAGATCGCGGAAGGGGTTCACGAGGCCCACAAGCTGAAGGTGATCCATCGCGACCTGAAGCCGGAAAACGTGATCATCGTTGCCGACGACTTGGCGAAAGTAATCGATTTTGGAATCGCGAAATTTCGCGACTGGGGCGACACCCGGAGCCGCACGAGCGGCGCAAAAGTCGGAACGCTGCTCTACATGGCACCCGAACAACTCGACGACGCACTTGGAGTGCCCATCGACGCTCGCACCGACGTCTATGCGCTCGGCGTCATTCTGTACGAGCTCGCCATCGGAAAAAACCCCTACCTCGCGGAGGGCCACACCATCGACATGGCGAACCTGATGGTCCGAAAGCTCGCCGAGGACCTGCCGCCAGTCCACCCAAGGGCCCCGCGGCTCTCACGCGAGCTTGCCGACGTGATCGACCGCGCCTGTCAACACGATTCCCAGCGACGCTTCGCCGACATGGACCAGCTTCAGACGGCGCTCGGCACGGTGCGACGCTCTCACATGGACGCGCGGCACAGCCAGTTGCTCGGCGACGGGGGCGTCACGGATGCAAGCCAGGGAAAGGGACCGAGGGGTGAAGCTCCCGTGGCGCCCGCTGCGTGGTTGTCGCCCGTGCCGGGAGAGTCTTCGAGGTTCGAGAGTGTTCGCACGCTGCCCGAGATCGAGCGTCCAACGAAGCCGCGGCCGCTCGGGAGCGTCGTCATGTTCGGAGCTACGCTGGGCGTGGCCTCCGGGCTCGTCCTTTTCCGAGCCGTGCTCGAGCCCCGTTTTTTAGACGCGCCCCAAACCACCGGTGCCAGGGCTGGCACTCGCTCGGAAATTCCAGCAAAAAGCGGCCCTCCCGTGACGACCACAACGGCAACGCCAACGACGACGCCAACGACGACGCCAACGACGACGCCAACGACGACGGTGCCGGGGAGCGAGCGTGAAGCCACAAAAACACCGGTGGCCCCGAGCGCAATCGAGAGCGCGCGACCTGCGAGCACGGCGAGCCAACAACGCGCCGTCGATGCACCTGGAAATCGTAACGGCTCCACGTCTGGAGGCCTTACGCCCGCGCACCTCGACGACGCCCCTCGGCCAACACGGAGCCCAACATCACCGCCGCCCAGCGTCCTTTTGCACCCCTCTTCTGGCCCACGGACCAAGTGAGGTCGAACACGACGAGTTTCTGGGTGGCCACACGTCGAAAAGTGGGTTTCAATGCGTACCGTGCGCGAGGCTCGCTCGCCAAAACCGAATGACCCACGACCCCACCGACCGCCGCGCTCCTCCCGTGCCACCTCCGCCGCCGCCCGCCACGGGCAGTGCGCGTCCCGAAGACGCACGGAGCGCGCACGCTTACGCCGCACCGTTAAAGTCCCACCAGGCCCCGCCGGCGGAGGCAAAGGTGCAGATCGCAACCAAGGCTCGCGACCGTCGACGCCACGACCCGACGGTGCGGATGCAAAGGGACGCGGCCGGCCGACCGTTCATCGTTTCGCCAATGCAACCGAGCTCGGGCGCTTCGGACGCCTTCTTTCCGCCGGCCGCACATGACCCCTCCGTAGCAAACTCCAGCGGACCCGTCGGGGCGTTCCCCTCAACGCGCCCAGGCGGGGGGATGGCCCCTGCCGCACAGCCTGCTGGGCTTACGCGCGGCGCTCGACACGGCCTCACGATTGTCATCGGTATCGGTGTCGGAATCGTGGTCGCTGCATTGGCAATCTGGTTCGGTGTTTCGACTTCGAGCGCCCCGCCGGCGGGAGCCCTTGCCACCGCCACCGCCACCGCCACCGCCACCGCCACCGCCACCGCCGCAGCCGCAGCCACCGCCACAGCCACTCCTTCGAGTGCACCCGCCGCGGCAGTCGAGGGGACGCATGCGAAAAGCCCCCTGACGAAGCCGCCTCAGGCTCAAAAAATCAACCAAAAGGCTTCTATTTCGGTGGCGCCGCACGGGGCTGAAGCAACCTCCGCTCCGAATCCTAATCCCTTCAAAAAATCAAACTGAGGAAGCACGACCGGTGGCTTCCAACAGATTCGTTTTAAAAGAGGGTCTCGTCTTTGCCGAGCGCTACCGAATCGACGGGATCGTCGGCCGCGGCGGCTTCGGTGCCGTTTACCGCGCGACCGATCTCCTCGCTTCGCGACCGATTGCGCTGAAGGTGCTGGTCACCGATGTGGGCGGGGACGACACCGACCGCCGACGCTTTCAGCGAGAGGCGAGCCTCGTCATGAACCTCGCGCATCCCAACATCGTTCGGCTCTTCGAGTTCGGTGAAGACGCAATGGGGCGCGCATTCATCGCATTTGAGCTCCTCGAAGGGTGCTCCCTCGCCGATGCCCTTGTGAGAACCGGCCCGCTCGAGTTCGACCGCGTCGTTCGGATGGGCATCGACGTCTTACGGGGACTCGCCGCTGCGCACGGACTTGGGATCATTCATCGCGACATCAAGCCGCAGAACGTCTTTCTGTTGAACGACGAACCGTGGACGAAAGTGCTCGATTTCGGCGTAGCCAAGTCCGTTCAAGGCCACGACATCGCCATCCCACAACTCACGATCTCGGGACAGGTTGTCGGCACACCCCAATACATGGCGCCAGAGCAAGTGCGCGGCGAGACCGTACTGCCCTGCACCGATCTTTACGCCCTCGCGCTGGTGCTCACCGAAGCGCTCACCGGCGAGCCGGTGGTCCGTGGCGATTCGCTGCTCAGCGTCTACTTGACGCACATCGCGCCCGAGCGAACACCGCTCGACCCGCGCGTCCTGCAAACGCCTCTCGGGCCGATCCTTCATCGCGCCACCAGCAAGATCCCTGCCGAGCGTTACGCCACAGCCAACGACATGCTCACCGAGTTGGAGCGTCTCCCCAGCGATTTCAAATGGCGCGCGCTCGTCTCGCAAAAGGCCGCGAGGATCCCGATCATGCCCGAGCTTCGCGGGCGGGCGGATGCCGAGCAAACACGCATTTCGAACCACGCCGGCGTGCCGCGCACTTCCGGCACCCTGGTGATGGAAGCGAACGACGATTACGCGAGCAAGGAGGCTCCGGCGCGGAGCGGGGCCTTGCCGGCATTTCTGTCCCTCCACCCCGGGGAGGCGAGTTCCTCCAACGCGCGAAGCCGGCTGCCCTCGCACGGAACGCTGCTCTTGAGCGCCGAGGCAGAGCAGCCCGCTTCGCTCGGCATTTGGGCGCTCGCTGCGAGTTCGAAGGCGCGCCCCGAATGGCCACTGCCCTCGAGCAACCCATCGCACGCAACGCATTTCGACCCAGCTCCCGCAGTGGCAGCACCGACGCTGGCCCTCGGGCCGCCATCGTCATCGAAAAAGACGCTCTGGACCCTCGTCATCGGCGTGTTCGTCCTGATCGCACTGGCGGTGGGTGCCGGCAGCTACCTGCTCTTCAAAGCGCAGTGACGCGGCGGTTTTATTTTCGACGCTCGAGCCTCCGAAGCGCGCGAGTCACCGACTCATCGCTTCGGGTAAGCTCTACTGCCCCAAGCTGAATCCAGCGAACGGCCTGCGCATCATCGCCCGCGTGGGCCTCGAACGAGCGGGCGCGGAACAAAAACCGCACGTCGAAATGCTCGTGTGAGGGCGCCTTCGAGGAGCCAGGGATCACGTGAATATCCACGTCGAAGAGCCCCGGCCCCACCACCTCCACGTCACCCATTCCGACCTCCTCCAGAACCTCACGGCGCGCGGCATCGAGCACCGAACCGTCTCCCGGCTCGACATGCCCACCGGGCTGCAGCCAAATGCCCAGCTTTCCGTGAAGGATCAAGAGCACCTGTTCGTCGTCGGGACTGAGGACAAACGCGCTTGCCGTGAAGTGACCTGGTGCGTAGTTGCCTCTGGAAAACGCAGCCTCGCCGCATTCCAAGAGCGCCAGCATGCGGCCTTGAAAACCGACCTCTCTGGCATCGGCGCAGCGGTGTTCCAGGAGCAGTTGTTGAAGGTGTTCGGTGCGGTTCACACGGCCTCCTGAAACGAATCCATAAGGCCCGCAGCTTCTCGCGCAGGCCAGACTCTGTTACGCAGAAACCCGTCACGCCACAAGCGTGCGCGGCCCCCAACGTCAACGGTGGCACGGTCCTCGGAGGAGAGCTCGGTCATGAGTTGGTTGTGGTTCATGGGTCCCCTGATGTTGCTGGCCACCTACCTTTCGGTGGTGCTCAGCGGAACGACCGAGGATGCGCGGCGGCGGCTGCAGTTGAACCGCTGGGTCGACGAGTTCTTAGGCGGTCTCTATGACCGCGACAAAAAACTTCTCAGTCGTCGCGTTCGCGCGCTTCCGAACGCACTCCTCCCGCTCGTTGACGAAGCCGGCGGCGGCGCACGGATTGCGGACATCGTGCTGGTCCCGCAACAGGCCTACCTCGCCGTGCGCGGCGGCTCAGGCCAAACGCTCTCCAGCCAACACACCGTCGTCTGCCGGTTGAAGAAAGCGGCTCCAAGCCTCGTCGTTCGACCGCTGCCCTTCGTCGACGGACGCCCGCTCGACAACGCCGGCCTGGTCATCGACACGACCTTCGGAGAATCCTTCATCGTCGAAGGCTCCGACGTCAAAGCCGCCAAAAAATGGCTGGATTCTGAGGTTCGAACCACCCTTCTATCGCTCCCCGAAGCCTTCCTCCGAACGCACGGTGAGAACCTCACGTTGACGCTTTACGGTTCCCTTGATGCCGACCGCATCGACGAGCTCGTCGCCGCCGCCGACGCGCTCTACGCGCACCTGGGAGCAGGCAACGCTTCGCTGCTCGGCACCGGCGGTCGCGAAAGTTCGGGCGCCGAATCTCCCGTCAGCCGCACCCGGGAAACCCAGCTGACCGCGCCTGCCGCCAGAGTCGCCGTGGGCGAGCTTGCGACCCCGGACCTTCGCTTGAAGGCCGGCTTCATCGACGCCACTCTCTACGGCGTCGCCGCATTCTTTGTGGCCCTGACGAACGGCTCGTTCGAGAGCTTCCATCCGCTGGCGCTTTTCAACAATCCGGAGTTCAGCGTCGCCGAGCCATGGCAAGGCGGATTCACCACCAAAGGGATTGGCGCCTTCACCGCCGCACTCGGGTTGCTCGTCGGACTGTTTGTGTACCAGGCCTACCTCGCGACGCATCACGGCCGCTCGATCGGAAAAGGCCTCATCGGACTCCGGATCGTGCGCACCAACGGCGGCCCCGTCGATTTTCTGCACGCGGTTTTCTTGAGGCAGTGGGTAAGCCTTGCGGCCGTGGTCGCCCTCGCCGCGTTTTTGGCGAAGCCCTTTTCGAGCGGCGCCATGTTCGCTCGCCTGCTCACTTTCGGGCCGCTCGTCTTTGGAGGCGGCCTCGTCGCTTTAGGCGTGGCGACGCTCGCGCGGGACCGTGATCATCGCGGATTTCACGACAACGTCGCGGACACCAAAGTCGTCGAAGCGCTGCGGGTCGAGCTGCCGCGCATGCAACTCGCGAACACCAAAGGGATAGATCCTGTCGTCTTCGGACAATCGATGGCCGTCCTGGGCCTGGCCCTCTTGCTCTTGTTCGGACTCGCTATCGTCTACGGCTTCAACGTAACCGTGCCCCGGGTGCCACAAGAAGCGCTGCCGCTCACGGTGTTTGTGCCCGTGGCCCTCCTCGTCATCGCCAGGCGCACCGTCCAGGCGCGGCGATAAACCGACCCGCCGCCGGCAGTTCACGCCTTCACGGTTTGACACGCTGCGTTAGCGTCTCTATGGACTTTCCTGGCGAGGATTCATGAGCAAGAGCAACGAGAACCAGGGCGAGCGTGTCGCAATTGTGGCAGGTCTGAGGACGCCTTTCTGCAAAGCGGGCACCGACCTGAAGCGACTGCGAGCCGTTGATCTCGGAAGCGCGGTCGTCAAAGAACTCATCCAGCGAAGCGAGCTCGACCCGCGTGAAATCGGCCTGTTGGTGTACGGGCAAGTGGTTCCGAGCGTTGACTGGCTCAACATCGCACGCGAAGTTGTGTTCGGCGCCGGGCTGCCTCGAAGCATCGATGCCTACAGCGTTTCGCGGGCTTGTGCGACGTCGATCCAGGCGCTAACGGATGCCGCCCAATCCATTCAACTCGGTCATCACTCCGTTGCAATCGCCGGTGGTGCCGACAGCACGACCGATGTGCCCCTCAAGGTCAGTGCGCGCATGCGCGACGGGCTGATGAACCTGCAGAAAGCAAAAACGCTGCAGGCCCGCTTGAAGGCGATCTCTTCGATTTCGCTGAAGGACCTTTTGCCCGGACCCCCTGGCTTCTCGAAAGAGCCGACCACCGGGGAGCAGATGGGTGAAGCCGCTGAAAAGATGGCGAAGCTAAACGGCATCGGGCGCGAGGAGCAAGACCGGATCGCTTTCGATTCGCACCGCCGAGCCGCCCGCGCCTGGAGCGAAGGCTTCTTCAAGGACGAGGTGATGACGGTGCTCGCTCCGCCCTTCGATTCGCCCGTCGAAAAGGACAACGTCGTCCGCGAGTCGACGACCCTCGAAGCGTTGGCGAAACTAAACCCCGTGTTCGACCGTCGCCACGGCACGATCACCGCGGGGAACGCCTCGCCGCTGACCGATGGAGCGAGCGCTCTTCTGATGATGAGTGAATCGAAAGCGAACGCGCTCGGCTACCAGCCCCTCGGCTACGTCAAGTCTTTCGCTTATGCGGCGGTCGATCCCGCGTGGCAATTGTTGATGGCGCCGGTCTTCGCCGTCCCCAAGGCGCTCGAGCGGGCGGGCCTCGCGCTAGCGGACATGGACCTCGTCGAAGTGCACGAGGCGTTTGCCGCACAGGTCGCCGCGAACCTGAAGGCGCTGGCCTCAAGGAAGTTCGCGCAAGAGCACCTCGGTCGCAGCGAGGCCGTGGGAGAGGTCGATCCCGAGAAGCTCAACGTCAACGGTGGCTCGATTGCGCTCGGTCACCCCTTCGCGGCCACGGGCGCGCGGCTGGTCACCTCGGCTCTGCACGAACTCAAGCGGCGCGGCGGTAAGCATGCGCTCCTCACCGTCTGTGCGGCCGGCGGCCTCGGCGCTGCCGTCGTTTTGGAGGCTCCATGAACACGTCCGAAGAAGCAAAGGCTCTTTCTGTCGAGATCCGATCCGACGGGGTGGCGGTACTTACCTACGACCTCCCCGGCGAAACGATGAACACGTTGCGCGCGGACTTCATCGACCTGTTCGTTCGCGCCTTCGAGCAGATCGACAAACACCCGGATGTCCGGGCAGCCGTCCTCATCAGCGGCAAAAAAGACAGCTTCATCGCGGGCGCGGACGTGAAGATGCTGGAGAGTCTCGCGACCTCCGAGGCGGCCAAGCACATGGTGCAGCGCGGACACGAGGTCATGGCGCGGCTCACCGCCTCCACAAAACCCGTGGTGGCAGCCGTTCATGGTGCGGCCCTCGGTGGCGGCTTCGAGGTCGCGCTCGCGTGCCATGCGCGGGTTCTGTCGAACGCCAAAAGCACGGTCATGGGGCTTCCCGAAGTGCAACTCGGCCTCTTACCAGGACTTTCCGGCCTGCAGCGCCTCGCGGCGTTGACGAGCCTTCAGGTCGCGCTCGACTATGGCCTCACGGGCAAGAATATGCGCGCCGACAAAGCGAAGAAGCTTGGCGTTGCTGAGGACGTCGTCCCGCGAGAAATCCTGCTCGAAGTCGCTTGCAAGGTCGCGCTGCGGCTCGCAAGCGAACAGGTCTCGGGCAAGGGCGCCAAGAAGAAGGCGAGGCCCGATCTACAGACCCTCGCACTCGAAAAAAACCCCCTTGGGCGCGCGCTCTTGTTCAAGAAGGCCCGCGAAACGGTCGCCAAGAAAACCGGCGGCCACTACCCTTCGCCGGGAAAAATCATCGACGTACTCGAAGCCTTCGCCGCCCGCGGTTTGAAGGCCTCGCAGGAAGTCGAGGCGCTCGCGTTCGGAGAGCTCGTGAAAAGCGAAGTTTCCGCGAACCTACGCACCATCTTTTTTGCAACGACCGCTTTAAAGAAGGACTCGGGCGTCGATTCAGACGCAAAATC
This sequence comes from Polyangiaceae bacterium, assembly GCA_947502375.1. Classification (GTDB taxonomy): domain Bacteria; phylum Myxococcota_A; class Polyangia; order Polyangiales; family Polyangiaceae; genus SYFR01. Next base: position 1,047 of record CANMZR010000016.1, on the reverse strand, counting down.
ACGCGAGATTGAGAAGCTCGGCATGCTCGGAGCGGGTCTGATGGGTGCCGGGATCGCCTACGTCTCGATCGAAAAAGGCATCCAGGTCCGCCTGAAGGATCGCGACGGCGCAGCCCTCGGGCGCGGGGTGAAGTACGTCGCCGACATCCTCGACGAACGCGTGAAGCGCCGGCAGCTCGCCCCGAACGATCGAGCCGTCACCCTCGCTCGCCTGAGCACGACGAGCGATTACAGTGGCATGCGCCAGACCGAGCTCATCATCGAGGCGGTCTTCGAGGACCTCAGTCTGAAGCGGCGCGTCGTTGCCGAAGTGGAAGCGAACTGCAAACCAGGCGTGATCTTCGCGTCAAACACCTCGTCGATCCCGATTGGCCGTATCGCCGAGGGAGCGAAACGCCCCGAAAACATCGTCGGGATGCACTATTTCAGCCCGGTGCATAAAATGCCGCTGCTCGAGGTCATCCGGACCAAAGAGACGGCGGACGAGGTTGTCGCCACCGCGGTGGCCGTCGGCAAGCGGCAGGGAAAAACCGTCATCGTTGTCAACGACGGCGTCGGTTTCTACACGAGCCGGCTCCTCGGACCTTACATGAACGAGGCGAGCTTCATGCTCGTCGAAGGTGCACCCATCGACTTCATCGACAAGGCGTTGACGAGCTGGGGCTGGCCGGTCGGTCCGATGACGTTGATCGACGAGGTTGGCCTCGATGTCGCGGCACACGTGGGGCCCATCATGCTCGCCGCTTTCGGAGAGCGCATGACTCCACCTCCCACCGTCACGCGCCTCACCGAGGACGGTCGCAAAGGCCGTAAGAACGAGAAGGGCTTTTACCTCTACGGGGCCGCCGCAAAGAAAAAGGGCAAGGGCAAGCAGGTGGACGAGTCCGTGTACGGCGTGCTCGGCTTGCCGGTGCCCAAAAAGTCACCGCTGTCGGTCGCGGAGATCCAGGAGCGTTGCAACCTTCAGTTCATCAACGAGGCGCTTCACTGCTATGGCGAGGGGATCCTTCGCTCGCCCCGCGACGGTGACATCGGTGCGATCTTCGG
>CANMZR010000015.1 GCA_947502375.1 Polyangiaceae bacterium | reverse complement strand
AGTCGCGTGTGCTCGGGCTCGGATTCGCGTCGTTGCTCGTCGCCTGCTCGGGGGCGAAAACGAACACCTTCTCAAAGGGGAGCTCTTCGTCCTCGGACGGCGGAGGTGGGGCGTCTACCTCCACGAGCTCGGGTCTCGACGTGTCGGTGGGCACCCTGAGCGGAGGTGGATTCTCGGCTTCATCGACGACGAGTACGGGCTCTGGCAGCGAAGGATGCAGCGAGGCGGCAAAGCTCGTCTACGTCCTCGGCAAGAACAACGAACTTTCCAGTTTTTCGCCCACGACCAAGCAATTTAAGCCGATTGGCATCCTCAACTGTGAAGCCCAAGGGGCCACGGGCCATCCCTTCTCGATGGCGGTCGATCGGTCGGGCACCGCATGGGTGCTCTTCAGCCACGGGTCGATCTTCGCGGTCGATACGGCGGACGCGAGCTGCAAGAAGTCGGGGTACATCCCGAGCCCGAATTTGGAACTCAACCTCTTCGGGATGGGCTTCGCGAGCGACGACGCGATGGGCACAGCCGAGACGCTCTATGTCGCGCACTTCAGTGGCTACGGCCTCGGCAAGATCGCGTTCCCATCGATGCAGCTATCGCCGATCGGGCCTTATACGAACGGCGGGGGCGAGGGTGAGCTCACTGGGACGGGCGATGGAAGGCTCTTCGGATTCTTCGCTACGATGCCAGTGACGGTATCCGAGATCGACAAAAAGACGGGCGCCATCCTATCGAACGCACCGCAGCCGACGATCGACATTGGCGGCGGCTGGGCGTTCGCATTCTGGGGCGGCGACCTCTGGCTTTTCACGGCACCGAACGGCCTAACCTCTCAGGTCGACCGCTACTCGCCGAGCACGAAGCTCACGACCACCGTCGCGCAAGCCAACTTCATTATCGTCGGCGCGGGCGTCTCGACCTGTGCTCCCGTCGAGCAGCCCCAATAACGAAAAGCCGCGCGGGCACCCGAGTTGCCTGTTCGCAGCCCAAAATGCGTGACGCTTGCGGGCTCGGGTTGTCGTCGAGCCGCTTCTGCGCTTGGATCCAGGCGAGCCAGCGCCACATCCCCTGGGCGAGGCGACGAGGACAGGACGATGGAACGAAAATCCGAGCGCGAGCGTGCCCTGACGACTGAGCCATCGCGCCGGAGGTTTCTGCGCGATGCCGTGGGTGCTGGCGCGAGCCTGGGCCTCGGTGCGTTCGTGCCCGGCTGCGCGACGGAGAGCTGTCCCGCGCCCACTGCGCAGTCCGCCGTCGACACGACGCCCGACGGATTCCTCGATGTCGTAGCGCCTGCACTGCCCTATCGGCAGGATGATCCGGCTTGGGGCTCGGACCTCATGTGGGACCGCGAGCTCGTCATCCAGGCGGATACGGAACTCAATGGCGCCACCAAGGCGCACGCCGAGTCGCTATTACGCGAATTCGCCGATGGAAACTCGGTTGGAAACGAGGGCTGCCAGCTCACCTGTTTCGCAATGATTCTCCGCCTTCTGGCGCCGGATACAATGCCCGCGTGGACGCCGAAGACGCTCAATCAAGCGGCGCAGGACCTCGCCTACTACACGCTCTGTGGTCTTTCGATGACGACGCTCTATGCCGACCTCGTCAGCGAGGTGACCGATGGCGAAATTCAGCTGTGCGCAAAAGAAGAATACCTTTCCGGCGTCGAATCGTGGCCGCGCGTATTCGCCCATACTTCGGCGCTGGTGCGCGCCTATCGAAGCCTGCCTCCAAAGAAGCGAAGCAACTTCCTCGTGATGCTCAAGACGGGGACGTACGACGACACGGTGGCGTCGCATTATGTGCTGCTTCACCCGAACGAAGCGGAGTCGCCGGACGACGACGACGTCGAAATTCTGGACCCGGCCAAGCCGAGCGACGAGACGAAGGTGGCGTGGCGGTTGAGCGACTCGGCCCAGGTGATTACGGGCGATCCGGACATCGCGAAGGGCTGGGCGGACGGAGGCATTCAGCCGACGCAGATTGGTGGCGTGTGGGTCTTTTCGCGATGGAGCGCGTCGCACGACCGATCGCTCTTGGCGCCGCTCGTTCGCGCGTGGGCGGACGAACTCTCCAAGTCCGCAAGCTGAACGTTTTTCGATGAGCGCCATCGTGTTCGCAGATGCCGAGCTTTCGTGGGCTGCAAAGCGGGCTGCGATGAGCGCTGAAACCTGTGCCGTTTTTTCGGTGCCGCGCAGGAGGCGTTGGCTCCCCTTCGACAACCTGCCTTACGGAGGCGGGAAGCGAAGCGGCACTCGGCGCGAGGCCGTGCGCTACGCCGAAGAAGAACTCTTCCCGCCGAAGGTGTTGCTCGTGCGCCAGGTGCCGAACCAGCGCGCGTGCGGCTTCAGAAGTACACAGCGACGGTGCCGCGTACCGTGAGCGGCCAGCCGGGCGTAAAGTTCAGCTCGGTCACGGGGGCGGCGTCCGTTCGCAGCTTGCTCGTGGTGGCGAATTGAACTTCTCGCCAGGTGCTGTTCAGGAGGTTCTGCACATCGAGCGTGGCCTCGACGGGTCCCACGCGATGTCCCACTTGGGCATCGACAATCGTGAAGCCCTCTGCGACAAGTGAGCTGTCTGGCGTGGCGGGGCGCTCCCCCATGTGCCGCACGCGCAGCGAGCCGAAGGTGCCCCAAGGTGCTTTTGCCGCGATACCGGCTGTGATGGTCCGAGTCGGTGCGAGCGGAATCGCATTGGCAGCGGCGGAGCTCTCTCGGTACTGAGCACGGTTCAAGGTGACGTCGGCGTCGGCGAACAACCAGCGATTCAGACTGAAGCGTCCGCCGAACTCGACCCCAAGGCGCTCGGTGGCCCCGCTCGCTCTGGTCTTGCCGGCGTCGCCCACCCAGACGAGCTCGCTTGCGAGGTCGATGCGGAACGCTGCAACGGTGAGCTCGAGCGCTTGATGGGGTCGCGCGCGGAGCCCGAGTTCGTAGCTCGTTGCGGGCACGAGCAGGCTCTGCGCCGTGGTGGTTTGTGCTCGGCTCCGCGCATCGTTCGAGTGAAATCCGCGACCGTAGTTCAAGTACAACTGCAGTGCCGGGTTCGGCGCAAGGACCAGCGAGGCTTTGGGGGATGCGAGCAACGCTCCTTGGGTTCCATCGACCGTGTTCGCACTCGTGCTCGAGACGTGGTCGTCGACGATGGCATCCATTCGATCGACGCGGAAGCCACCACGGAGGGCCAGCCAATTTCGATAGGCGAGGCGCTCCTCGGTGTAGAGGCCGACGCTCGTTTGCGCGACGTGGGCGTCCGTCAGCCGCGTAAGCCGATGGCGCGCTTCATCGTGGTGGAGGCTGTTGTCGATGGCGTCGCTCCGCACCTGAAAACCGGCGCGCGTTTCGATCTGGACAGGGCCATAGTGGCGATGAAGAAACCGCGTTCCAGCATTCAAACCAAGGACCCACCGCTCGTCGGTTTGCTCCAGTTGATCACCGTGCAGCGGATCGTCTCGAAAGAACGTGAAGTTCGAGTAGAGGCGCCAATTGTAGCGCTGAGCGTAGGCGGTCACGTCGAGCGCGGCGTCGTCGGCGATCCGTGTCTCGTAACGAATCGCAGCGATGTGGCGCTGAGTCGTGCCACCCTCGCTGGGATCGAGCGTGCCGAAGCGGTCGATGAGACCCTGTTCGACGGCGCGTTCGGGAATTTGTCCGTTGGCGTTCCAGCGGCCCGTGTGGCTCATCCACGTCATCGTCACGCTGCTCGACGGGGAAATGTCATGCGTCGCACGGAGATACGCATTGATTCGCTGGTACCTCTCGGGATTGCTAAAAGGCCCGTTTTGCGCAGCTACTTCTCCTGCGACGGTGAAGCGCCAGTCATCACCCACCGTGCGGGACACGGCGCCCACTCCGCGCAGGATGCCGTATTGCCCTGCGGAGAGCTGCGCGAAGCTCTCAGGCAAGTGGTCGGCGAGCCGCATGTCGACGCTACCCGCCGTCGCGAAGTCGCCCAAGTGGGGGTAGTAAGTTCCCTTGTAGACATCGAGCGAGGTGACGAGCTCCGGGATGAGGAAATTGACATCGGCGTAGCCTTGGCCATGACCGTGGCTGACCAAGTTCACGGGGATCCCATCGACGGTGATGAGGAGGTCGGTCCCGTGATCGATGTCAAATCCCCTTAGAAAATACTGGTTTGCCTTGCCGCCGCCCGAGTGTTGAACCGCGAACAATCCGCCCGCCGCTTGCAACACATCCGCGGCTCGCAGCTTCGGTCGTGCTTTAAGCTCGCCACCCGTCACCGTCGCGGCCGAGGCGGACGCCGGCGTTCGATCACCGGAAACAAACACGTCGATGGGGTCGTGCTTTTCGGCCTCGGCGCGCTTCTGAGCTTGCTCTTCCGCGGCTTTTTCGCGCAACGTTTTCGCGTCTTCGTCTTTGTCGTGTGCGGCGGCCGACCCGCCGAAAACGAAGCTCACCAGGAGCACGGAGGCAGCAGCTCGGGCCAAGCCCTTGTTGGCGTTCACGTTCACGTTCACGCTGAACGCCGTACCGCGCCTCGTACCTTGGGGAAATCCAAACGAAGTGAGTGGGTCCCGTCAGGCGGCGCGTGCCAGTCGGCGACCGAGGAGATCGAGTCCCACGAGTGTCGGCGCCGCCGCGAGGAGGTGCTCGTAATGCGCACGGGCCGCGGCGTTGCGGCCAGCTCGCAGCGACACACTCGTCAACGCGTAGCGTTTCTCGTAGTCGGTGGGATGCGTTGCGATGTAACGCTCGAGGGCGTCGGCGAGCTCGCGCCATTTCCCGAGCGCAACGCCGGCTCGGTACAATTCGTGGACGACGACATCGTCTTCGGGGTGGCGGCGCGAAAGCGGCTCAAGGACGGCCCAGGCTTTCTCAGGCCGGTTCAACGCGAGGTGGGCAACTCCGAGCGAAAGGCCCGCCGAGTAGCCGTCCGGTCCGTTCGAAAACGCGCTCTCGAGGACCTCCACAGCTTCGGTGAAGTTCCCGTGCTCCAGATGCTCGACTGCGCGCAACAAAGCGACTTCCTTCTTCGATGAGCCGGGATCCGCGGCGGCTTCATCGAGCAGCCGGAGCGCCTCGGTGTGGTTGCCCTGCTCGAGTTCTTTTCGAGCTCGAACGAGGTCGCTTCCGTGTAGCCGCGCATGCATCGCCAACGCGGAGACGGAAAGGATCGCGTCATGCTCCGCTGAAATCCATGCACTCTCGTGTTTTGCTGGGACGCGGTAAGCGACGCTGCGCGGCGCGACTTTTGTTGCCGTGCCCCGAGGCCGCGCGCGTAGGCAGAGATCGGCCAGGCAAGCCCACCCGTCAATGGCTCCAAAGCCCACCGTGGTGACAACGTCTCGCGGGACCAAGACCGCCGCGCTGGCGGTGGCCTCTACCGACTCGACCAGCCTGAGTTCGGTTGCATTCGCCTCGACCCCACGGAACAGCGGTCGCGGCGTGCCGTCGATTCTTCGAAACTCGAGGCCGATGTGCTCGACGGTTCCGCTCGCGCTGAGGGTCTTTCCACCCACGATGGGCGCTTGGCCTGCGTCCATGTCGGCCACGGCCAAAAGTTCACCGAGCCAGCTCGCGTCGAAGAGCACGTCCGGTCGCACAAAGACAAGCCGTGAGGCCCGCGCGGCTTCGCTCCCTTTTTCCAATGCGCGAGCCAGGATGCCGTCGCAATGAACCGTCCGAACCCCCGTGGCTTCGAGCTCCCGGGCGGCCTCGCTCCCGAGTCCGCGGTTGACGGCGACGACCTCGCAAGTCGTGTCGCTGGTGGATCTTTGAAGGCTGTCGAGGAAGCCGCGCACGTGGCCCGGACCCTCTTTTTTGAAAGCCACGATGATCGAGACGGCCGTTCCTTGACGCTTGTCGCGTCGCTCCAGGCCTGCCAAAAAACGCTCCTGAGCGTCGAGGATTTCGGTTCGGCCGTTTGACCACTCTGCATAGCGAGCGAGGATGCGTCGGGCAGCACCGACGAAGTCACCCGTGCCACGCCCCCGGCTTCCGTCGGCGCACAAGTTCACCGTGCTCGTGGTCTCATTCACGTGTAAAAAGACGTGCTTCCGCGATAGACGGAGGCAAAACTCCCAGTCTTCGAGGACCGCGACAGACTCATCGAAGTCACCGCACTCTTCGAGGCAACTTCGGTGCAGCAACACCGCCTGCAGTGGCAGCGGGTTCTGAACGAGAAACGCATCCGGCTCCAGCTTCTGCGACCACTCAGGACAGGGGTCGTCGAGCTTCGCCGTGCCGATGCCGTCACCGTCGGAGCTCTCGATTCGGCGGCGGCTGTTCGCATGAGCGACAACCAGGTCCCTTGTCTTCAGCGCCTCGACCAGGGTCGTGACGTGGTGCGGATCGAGAGTGCCCCCATCATCGAGAAACCCAACGTATTCCCCGCGCGCGAGCCGGAGGCCGTGATTCCGTGCGACGCCGCGGCCGAGGGTACGTGCCAGGCGCACTTGCAGAATTCGGCCTCTGCCGTCTACCTCGCTCAACCACGGCTCACTGCTGTCGCCGCCATTGTTCACCACGATGAGCTCGAGGTTCTCGTAAGTCTGGGCGAGGACGCTCTCGAAGGCGCGCTTGAAAGCCTCCCCGGGGCTTTGGGTACAGAGCACGAGCGAGACGAGTGGGCGTGGGTGGGAGGAGCGCATCAAGCTCCCCGTTTGCAACCTCAATGCCAGTTTTCGCAACCGCAATGCCATTTTTTTTGATGAGTGATTTTGCTGGCTTGAGTTCGTGCGACCGTTGGTGACGTGACCGAAACACGTCAGTCGCTTGACGCTCACGGCAGCGAGCTGCGGGCCGACGGCACGGTGGCGAGCGCATGGTGGCTCGGTAAAAGCTCGAGCGACGCGCGGACGAGCTCCCCCATCGTCTCGCAGTCGTGAAAGCGCCGGTCCTGGTAATGTTCGGCGAGCTCTGCCCGCAGGACACGAACGTTTTCCGGTGTGCCGAGGTCATCGCCACTCATCGCGTCGAGAAGGTCCGAGAGGCGCTCCTTTTCGGCCTCCGCGCGGGAGGCGATCAACGTCAGCTCTTCCTCTCGATATTGCTCGTACGTTTCATGGGTCATGCACCGCATGCCGATGAACACGATGGCGTTGTTCTGTCGATAGAACTGCGGGAGGTAGACGCGCAGCCGGCCCTCGTGGCTCTGCTGATCGAAGTCGATCGCGCGAATGCGGTAATGCGTTTCGTCAAAGTCCGGCGTGATGTCGACGACCCAATTTCCGGAGTGCATATCGCCGAGCAGTCGCACAAAACAGCGCACATTGAATTTGACGAATTCCTTCGCGAGACGGATCTCGCTGAGTTGCTGTCCGTTCAGCCAGTTTGAGATGAACTCGTCTCCGGGGATCCCCGCGATGTGCTCTTCGACGAGCGTGTTTCCGTGGCAGATAAACTCGATCCGATTCGGTGACAGCAGGTGCTCGAGCTCGAGACCGTAGATGCGCGATGCGTCGGACCGCTTGACGTAAAAGTAGTCAAAGTTCTCGTTGATCTTGTTCAAGATCCGGACGCGAAAGGGTGCCGTATTGCCCCAGGTGCAGATGTCGACGCGGTCCGTGACGAGGTGCTCCATCAGCTCCATGCGGCCCGAGACCTTCAAGGTCGCATACGTTTCGACGAGCGCTTGCTCGACCTCTTCGCGGATCCCGGGTGGATAGAGGACCGTTTGCCAGAGCGTATCCCGGCCCCGTTTATCGTAGAGCGTGACCGCGTCCTGATACCGGCCGAGCAATTCGAATGAAACGGGCAATGGCGTCACACGGCCATGGTCCTTCAAATATTCGAGCAGCCGTTGGCTGACGGCATAAGGCTTTTTTTTACGCGAGATAAGCGCCATTCGAGGGCACGATCTCTACCATGCATCGCCGGCGGGACGAGCAGCGGCACGATCAGCGGGCAGCTCAGCGGGCAGCTCAGCGGGCAGCCATCACGATGGCGTCTTCGGTCTCCTTGTCGCTGAGATCCGATGCGAGCGCGTAACCAACCCCGTCATGTTCCGACGCGGCCACCGCGTAGCCACGGATATGCCCGAGGTAGACGTGGCTTTGGCCGATGACCCGAGCTTGCAGCCGGCTCGCTTGCACGGGCACCCGTGCCGGATTGTATACGTAAAGCGTCATCCGTCGCCGGTCGCCGGTCGCGTATTGCAACATGGCTGCATGACGCCGGTGCATTCGGGCGCCCAAGTAGTGCGCGCCGAGGGCCGTCAACTCCGGGCGCGGAACCCGTACGCCGACAAACGGGTTCAAGCGGGAAAGCCCGTCGTCGTCGGTGACTTCGGGTACGGAAGGTTGAATGTGCGCATCGACAAGCTCGTCGATGAACCGATCGAAGGCGGAGACCGTCTGCATCGTGGCCTGCGACGTTCCGAGCGACGTTGTGCCGATTCCGCTGAGTGTGGCAGGATCCCGGAGCCGCAGCGCGCCTATCACGAGGGCGAGCCCCGCTGCGACAGCGAGTGGCATCACGTAGCGAAGCCGCACGAGTTTCGGCGCAACACGCGGCTGCGCGTCGGCCTTTGCCGTGGCCGCCGACGAGCACGTCGAGGTGCCCAGTTCCGCCGAATTCACGGCGTCCGTAGCCGCGGACAGGCTGGATACCACGCTCTCGGCGAGCAGCGCTGCCGCCACGCGGTGCCGCAACGAATCCGAAGCGACGAGCTTCGTTCGGCGCAGGCTCGTTCGCAGGGCCCGATCGAACGAGATGCGTTCGCTGCAGTTCTCGCACGCTGCGAGATGCTCTTCGATCTCAAGAGCATGCATCGCGTCGAGTTCGTCATCGGCGTAGGCGCTCAGCCAACGGTCGAACCGGGTGCATCCATCCACGACGGCAAGCTCGCTCACGACCGGCTTCCTCGCACGGTCGTGGTCGCGGCGCGATTCTTTCGATACCGCGCGAGGTCCACCGGCTCCCCGTCGTCACCGACGGCGGCTCGCCGTGCCGCGAGTTCGTTGTCATCTTCCTCGATGATGCCGAGCGCGACGGCCTGATCGCGCAAGCTCTCCTGCAACATGCGCCGGCCGCGGTGGAGGCGCGACATCACGGTGCCGACGGGGCAGCCCATCGTGTCCGCGATTTCTCGGTAGGCCAGGCCCTCGATGTCGGAGAGCACGATCACCATTCGGAAGGCTTCCGGCAGCGCTTCAAGCGCCGCGCGAACCTCGCCTTCGACCATCGGGACGAGTGCCTCCCGCTCGGGGTCGCGCATGGCGCGCAGGGTGGCGGCTCCGATCCATCGGTCGGCGAGCGGAGTGGCATCGGGTCCCTCAAACACGTCGCGCTCGAGACCGCCACGACGATGCCGGTTGATGAACGTGTTGGTCAAGATCCGCAGGAGCCAGGCTTTCAAGTTGGTCCCGGCTTGGTATTGGTCACGCGCTCGCACGGCCTTGACGATCGTGTCTTGGACCAGGTCTTCCGCACTCGGCTCGTCTCGGGTCATCCGCATCGCCACCCCGAACAACACATCCAGGTGCTCGAGGACGTCCGCCTCGAAGCTGACGGGACGGTGGGGGTCTCGTGCGGACCGCGGGAGCGGTTTCAAATAACTCATCGGTCCCTGCAACATGGGCATTCTTGGGTCTATTCCAAGGCGCTCAAGGAACCTTTTTTTTCACTTTTTCGGTGGCGCCAAACCAAGTTGCTGTTCGACGGCCAGGAGGCGGCGGTTCACGGTAGCGAGCTCGGCTCGGAGACCGCGGATGAGGCCGAGTCCTGGCACCACGGCCTGCACCCGTTCGTCGAGCGCGGCTTGCAGCTGATCAAACGTATGACGCGACGTCTCAACGAGGTCATTGATACGTGATTTCGTTTGGTTACGACTCGTTTCATCGGCGGCGGTCGGCGGCCCATCGTCGGGTGTCGAGGCAGCCTGCGCCGGCGTCGAGCTGGTTTTTTCGAGTTTCTCGCTGCCCGGAATCAAGCGGCCGATGGGACCGTCGCGCAAGCTCGATAGAAACTTTTCGCTGCGTTCCTGCAACAAAGTCCTGAGGGCGCCCCGTTGGTTGCGGTTCGGGTCGAGCTTCAGCTCTTCGGAGAGAATGAGCGCGAGCGTCGGCTCGGTTTTGTCCTCTTTCGACTTGTTGTCGATGACCTGCACGTCTTCACCACGGCGCACCATCTCGCCGATTTGATTCAGCGTGACGTAGCGGCTGTCCCAGGTGTCGTAGAGCTTGCGGTTCGAATAACGCTTGATGACGCGCTTCGGCGCCGCTCCGAGACTTTGCGGGTCCATTCGGGGGGCCGGAGGATTCGGTAAGTCCATGAAACTTCTACGGTCAGCACAGCACCCGCCGTCCCGTTACGCAAGGTGTGCGTGCTGCACTTTTGTCGAATTCCCAGTAAGCTTCACGGGTGGCGATGGTCCTTCTCGAGTCGGTGCACGCTTGGCATGGCTCGACGCCGGCGCTGCTCGACGTCGGCCTCACCCTCGAGGCCGGAAGGTTGACCGTCCTGCTCGGCCCGAATGGCTCCGGCAAGAGCACGCTGCTTCGCCTCGTCGCTGGGCTCGCTCCGGTGCGGAGTGGCACCGTCGAGGTCGGGGGAGCGGCCGTCTCGAGCCTGCCTCGGCGGGAACTGGCAAGGCGCGTCGCGTTCGTGCCACAACATTCCGAGGTGCCGACCGGTTTCACGGTGCGTGAAGTGGTCGCCATGGGCCGGGCTCCGCACCAGGGCACATGGCTTCAGAATGCACCCGGCGACCTCGAAATTGTAACTGAAACACTCGTTTTTTGTGAGCTCGATGCCCTCGCTGACCGTCCCGTCGAGACGCTTTCCGGTGGCGAACGCCAGCGTGTCCACATCGCGCGTGCCCTCGCTCAGGCCGCGCCCATCTTGCTCCTCGATGAGGCGGCGGCCTCGCTTGACGTCCGGCATGCCCGCGCGTGCCACGAGCTGGTGTCGCGGCTGGTTCGGGAGCGCCGCCTCGCCTGCCTGGCAGCGATGCACGACCTCACGGCGGCGGCCCGGTATGCGGACCGTGTCGTGCTCCTCAGCAAGGGCAAATTGGTCGCGCAAGGGCCCACGGAGGAGGTCATGACGAGTGCGCTTCTCGGTCGAGCCTTCGGAGTCTCGGTCACCGTATCCGAGGCGTCCGATGGCCGTCGGATGTTCAGCGCCTCCTGATACTCGACCTACGTCGGGCCTCGGTCTATAAGTCCGGGGCAATGCGGCGACATGTTCCTACGATTCGCGCTTCCGTCGGCGCTCGATCCACCTTCGTATTCTTGCTCGCTCTCCTCGCGCTCGTCGCGAGCTGCAAGCGCAACGACGCGGCGAACCTGCTCGATTTGCTCGATGTGGTTCCCCGTGACGTGGAAGTCGGTGACCACATCGAGGTCCTCGGCACGCGTTTGCCCGTGACCGAGGCAAAGAGCGCAAAGGTCACGTTCGACGGCAAGCTTCACCGACCGGGTAAGAGCTCCGAAGGCGAAGACGCGCACATCGTCATCGAAGGCGCGAAGCCTGCGGCGGACAAGGTCAGCTTTCCGTTGAGCGATGCGATCGTCAGCAAATTCTGTGGCCTCGGCGACGAAGCCGTTCACACGACCTTCCGCGGTGACGTGATTGTCGAGTTCGCGGCCGCGAGCGCCGAAGGTCAGCCCGTCCTCGGTAAAGTCGTCGGTGTCACCCTCGACTTTCGTTCGCCGTCGATTCGCCGCGTGGCCCTGGAGAAGCGCAGTTCAGTCGGTCATAAAGCCCTTGATTACCTGGGGATTGCCATCGACGAGGAGCACTCGCCGACGGCCGGTGGCTTGCTCGTTTCAGGGGTTGTAGCCGCCGGGGTCGCTGACAAGGTCGGCGTTGGTGCTGGCGATTTGCTGGTCTCGTTCAATGGCGTTTCGGTCCTCTCGGTCGGCGACATCGCTCCCGAAAACGGCGCTCGACTGGCACTGCTCGGCTTGAAGCGTGGCCAGGCCACCCCCGAGATCCGTCAGGTGTCGATGAGCGGTTTCAAGGTTTCCGGACTTCCGAGTGACATGCTGGCCGCTCTCCTCATTCTCGCAGCCGCCGCTGTTGTTTTGCTGCTTTTCATGGCGCCCACGGCGGGCATCATCACCTGGGTCGAGCGGCGTGTCTCGGCGCGAATGCAGTCGCGCGTGGGTCCGAACAGGGCCGGTCCGCAAGGCTTCTTCGTGTGGATGGCGGACGGTATCAAGTCGATCGTCAAGGAAGACATCGTCCCCACCGAGAGCGATAAACCGCTCTTTCGATTTGCGCCGTACCTCGTGTTTATCGGCGTATCCGCGACTTTCGTCGTCATGCCCTTTGGTCAGTACTTGATCGCGGCCGACCTCGACATCGGGATCCTGTTCGTCGTTGCGGTCACGTCGCTCGTCGCTATCGGTTTGATGACCGGCGGCTGGGCCTCGAACAACAAGTGGTCGCTGCTCGGCGGTGTTCGCGCTGCCGCTCAGGTCATCAGCTACGAGATCCCCGCGGCAGTCTCGGTCGTGTGCGTCGTGATGATGACCGGCTCACTGCGGATGCAAGACATCATTCAGGCGCAGGGCGGCATGGGAGACATGGTGCTCGCACAGGGCGGTTGGCCCTGGTACTGGTTCGCCTTCCGAAACCCGATAAGCTTTCTCCTCTTTTTCTTGTTCTTTACGACTGCGCTTGCCGAGGGCAACCGCGCCCCGTTTGACCTGCCTGAGGCTGAGAGCGAGCTCGTGGCCGGCTATTCGACGGAATACTCGGGTATGCGTTACTTGTTCTTTTTCTTCGCCGAGTGGGCGAACGTGTTTGTCTTTTGCGGCATCGCGACCGCGCTCTTCCTCGGTGGTTGGCAGCTGCCTGGCGTCACGCCCGGTCAGCAGGAAGCAAGCCGCTGGCTGCAGGCCGCAGGCGTCTTCGTCTTCTTGTTGAAGGCGTGGATCCTCATCTTCGTGGTCGTCTGGATCCGATGGACCCTGCCGCGCGTCCGTATCGACCAGCTGATGAATCTGTGTTGGAAGTGGTTCGTTCCGATGTCCTTTGGCGCGTTTGTTCTGACCGCCCTTTGGATCCTCGGCACGTCGCCTTCGACTCACGCGGCCGACAACGGCCTTGTCGAACACGGAGTGCCGCTCATCCCGTTGCAATTGCAAACGGGGATCGGCGTCGCGATGGTCGGCGTGGCCACCTGGCTCACGGTCTACTTCGCGCGCCGCGTGGCCTTCAACGTGCGCGAGAGCCGTCAGCCGATCCACGTCAATCCGTTCATCTGAACCGTCGCACGGCTCCGCGTCACGCGAACGGCAGTATTTTCGCTCTCACCGACCCATCGGTTTCGAGTGTTTCCGCTTCGACGGTGTGTCGATGCGGCACCGCTTCATTCGGGATTTTCGGTCTCGCGTCGCGGCGTCCGTACGGCATCGCCACCGCGCGTCGGGGATGGCAGCCGAACGTTTCCTTGGGGGCGAATGCCCGGGAGCCCAATTCGGCCAGGCCCCGCCGCCTCGAGTCGTGCACCCATTCGCGTCTGGCCGTTCATGCGCATGAGCTGACCGAGCGCGCGGTGGTTGGCCTCGACGAGGCCCGCGACCTCCATCAACACGCGGAAGGTGACGTCCTTCAGGGGTTCGCGTTTTTCGAGCGCACGTTGCGCGCCGGTGCCGGCGTCACTCAGACGGCCCAAGCGACCGATGAGCTCGCGCGGATGCGGTGACTTCGGGTCCTCCTTGGCGAGTTGTTCGAGTTCCGTGCGAGCGAGCTTCAACGCTTCGAGCTCTTTCCCGAAGGCTGCACTGTCGGGCTTTTCGGTCAGCAGAGTTCCGGCGAGCGCGCGTGCATGCTCCATGGCCACAAAAGCCGCTTCGCCGCCTTTATCCAGCTTTTCATCAGGTTTTTTGAGACCCAACTCCCACTGAAGAAAGGCCTTTTCCAAGGCGCCAAATGTCTCATCGAGCACCTCGAAGCTCGCCAGGAGCTGCTTGTGAAGGGTCTTTCCCCGTTCGAACTTGTCGGCATCGTATTGCTTCGTTCCGTAGTAGCGATGCGCTGCCATCAACTGTTGGTTGAGGGTGCTCCCCCATCGTTCAAATGCTTTCGCCGCCTTGTCGAGTGGCTCATCGGTGGCGGGGTTCGTGTCCTTTCGCGCGGCAAGCGTGCACGAGCCGAGGAAGCGGCCGTACGGGAGTCGCTCGACGGCGCTGCCGGGGGCCCCAGCTACGGTCGTGCCAGCCGCCGCTGTGCCAGCCGCCGCCGTGCCAGCCGCCGCCGTGCCAGCCGCCGCCGTGCTCGTACCGCTCGGTTTGGCGCTCGCAAGCGCGCTCGCGTGCGGTGCCGCCGATGCCCTCGGTGACGCCGAGCTTGCCGCGTTCCCCGACGCCGAGGCACTCGGACTCGTTGTTGATGCGCCCGAGGTTTCTTCCAGGTCGGGAAAGTGCCCGAAGCTCGGCAAGTGCTCGATGCTCGGCTCTTTTCCGCTGAGGCTGGCGAGATAGGCGTCACGCGTCACTTTGACGCCGTAGGAGCCGTAGAAGCAGAGTTCGAGGCGAAACCGTCGGATGGTCGCTTCGGTGTAAGCTGGAAGTGCAAAGGACCCTGAGGAGGCCGCGACGGTGGGCTCGCCGCTCGCTTGTGTGACCTCGCTGGGTGCCGGCGGGTCCTCTTTGCATGCCGGGAGGCCGCCGGTCGCTAAAAGGAGACTGAAAATTCCTGAAAGCCGTCCCGAGTTCATGGGAAACACTCCTGGCACGCGCACGCGACACTGGCAAGAGAACCCCGGATCGACCACCCTCGCACGATGACGGCGCTTAGGACCTTGGCTCTGACGGAGCTCACCATCGAAGACGAAGGCTCGTTCCGGCACGTCGGAATTTATCGAGAGCTGAAGCAGGCGCTTTTGACCCGTGGGGTCCAGTTTCTGGTTCCGAACGAGGGTGGAGGCGTGGAGAGTTATGAGTCGGTGTTGCTCTTGAACCTCGCGTTCTGGAGTCCCGATGACGTTGCGGAAGTGCTGCTGGATGAGCGCATCACGGCGGACCAACTCGCACACAATGCCTGGCATCGTCTCGCGACCAGCGCGCTCGGGGAGCACGCGCGGACCACCGAAGGGTTGCTCCTCGCGGAGTGCGTCGCCAGCGCGTTTGATGTGTATTTCGTGGGGCGACTCGTAGGGCACGCGGTCGAGTCGGACTTTCTCGAGACGCAGGTCCCGCGGATGCGCGAAGCCGCTGAGGCTGCGGGAGTGGACGAAGACGCCTTCGAGTTGCTCATCGAGCGAATGGTCGCGAACCCGGAACAGGCCTTCGAAAGCCTACGACAGTTGCTCTTTGATACGACGACCGCGCTCGTGCAAGCCCCCGACCTCGCCGCTGCCGCTGCGATCCTCGCCGGCACAGCGGGGCATCCGATGGCGGCGCTGCTGCATCACTACGAGCTGCCGACCTGGGTCCTTTATGCGCGGGCTTACGGCACTTCGCCCGGGCGTTGTGAAGCTGTGCGCGCTGTCGATGGTGAATTGCGCGCCGCTCGGGACCCGATAGCGTGGCTCGAGACCCACTGGCTTACCTGAACGAGGGCTTGTTCTTCGCCTCGTTGCCTCGTTGCCAAGTTGCCAAGTTGCCAAGTTGATGGCATTTTATCAATGAATCGTGTGGCTTTACCCTTGAAGAGCCTTCCGCGTGCGCAGGGGAAACGTCGCGCCATTCGTCGTCGCCGACGGCTTCTCGGCGCGCTCACGTGCCTCGCTCCGGTGCTCTTGATTCTCGGCAGCGACTTCGCTCGCCGTGGCGCGAGTCTCGTTCAGTTCCACCAAGCCCAACGCGTGAGCTTCGCCGGAGCGGCGCTCCTCAGTCTCGTCTTTTGGGGTCTCCTGCTCGCGGTGTCGGCCCGGCGGCGCGGCCTTGTGCGCCAGTTCTTTGCGGGCGTGTTCGCGGTGTTGTTCACGCTGGTCGTGGCGGTTCAAGGCGAATTTTACCGCACATACAACATCTACCTTTCGGTTGATTCCGAGTCCGCGTTTCGCTCGTTCAGCCATGCGCCGACGGGCGCCCTCAACCTCGGCTGGCCGTCGTTCTGGCTCTCCTTCGCCGTCGCTGGAACGCTCTCGATAGCTGCGCTCACGGCTGCACGCCGCTTCGTGCGCCTGACGAAGTGGCCGCGCCGCATTCTATCCGGTCTCGTTCTTTTCGCGTTCATCGGCATGGCGCTCATCTCGTCGAGCTACCGTCGCACCCAGGCGTCGACGTACGACGTTCTCTACTTTCACGGGCTCACGCAACTCGCGACTTCGCTTCGCGAAAAGCCCACGAAACACAGCCCAGGTCCATTTATTCAGCCGCGCCGGGCGCCTGCCATTGCCGCCATCCGGTCGCAGCCGCCGCGGCCTCGCAACGTGCTCCTCATCCTCGAAGAGAGCATCCGCCAGGACGCCGTTTGCGTCGCGTACGATCCGCACTGCAAGGCCCCAGGACGTCACAGCAACGATGCCGCGAAGGAGCGGTTACCGTTCTTGCAGATGCGCGCGGTCGCGACTTCCACGGCGGTGTCGGAAGGCGTGCTTTTTTCGGGCATTTCGCCAACTTCGACGTCCGAGGAGTTGCATCGAGCGCCGTTCGTTTTCAGTTACGCGAAGGCGGCCGGATACGCGACGGCTTACTGGACCGGGCAGAACGTCATCACCTGGGGGACGCGTTTTTTCACCCAGGATGAACCCCTCGACAGCCGTGCTTACGCGACGACCTTCGACTCCGCTGCCAGCACCGACTACGGCGCGAGCGACCGCGTGACTTCGCGCTACGTCATCGAGCACCTGAGCGACCTTAAGGAGCCGTTCTTTGGGGTTGTGCACTTCGCCTCGGTGCATCGGCCCTATTACGTCGAGGGTGCGCTCGCACCGTATCTGGACAGTGACGGCAATCGCATGAGTGCACGCTATCGCAACGCGGTGAACCTCTCGGACCTCGCGGTCGCGGAGGTGGTCCGTGCGGTGCGAGTCTCGCCTGCGGGAAACCGCACGGTGATTGTCTACACGTCCGATCATGGCGAGTGCTTCAACGAGGACGGTTACGCCGGACATGGCCTTGGCCTCGGCGAGTCGGAGCTGCGCGTGCCGGCGTGGATCGATGCGCCGAAGGGCACTCTCACCGCCGATGAAGAGGCGAATTTGCGTGCCGCCAAAGACGTGCAGACGTGGCATCCCGACCTCGCCGCGACGCTGCTCGATTTGCTCGGCGTGTGGGATGCGCCTGAAATTGCTGGCTATCGCGCGTCGATGATCGGCCATCCGTTGACGCGCGCTACACTCACGACCGACGCCTTGCCGCTGACCACGACGAACTGGTTCTTCGGTTTTCACGAGCACAATTCCTACGGGATGATGCAAGGAACGAAGAAAATCTGGGCGAAGTTTGGCGACGAGCAGCGCGGCTTCCGATGTTACGACCTCGCCCGTGATCCCGAGGAGACGACGGTGCTCGACGAGTCGGAGTGTGGCGAGCTTCCCGAGAAGGCCCGCGCAATCTTCGGGGGAACCCCGCGGGAAGCACCCGGTTATCCGAGGGCGAAGCGGTAGCGCGCGGGAGTTCGTCGAGCCTGGGGTAGCAGGCGCCTCGCACCGCTGGAGCACAAGCACGCTTGCGTGTTTTTACATGACATCGGATTTGGGTCGTGCTGATCTGACACCTGATGAAAGCCATTTTTTTAATGTTGGCCATGTTCACTTGCATCGTCGTGTTCTGCGCGAGCGCTTCCACGGCCGAGGCGTACAATCCTGCGGGTAGTGAACCGTCAGCAGCATGCGTAAAATGCATGGCGGACATGAAGACGGCCGAGGGTTGCGAGGCCAAGGACATCAAGGACCCGCGCTGGGACGCGAGTTGCGTGCGCGCCCTGGTGCGCTTCGCCAAGGAGTGCACGGCCTCCTGTCAGTAGACGCGGACGGCGCTCGATGCCGGGGGTGCAGCTCTTTGCGACGCGCGGACGCTCGTGCTTCTATCGACTCACGCTTGTCGGGCTAGGGCTCGCTTCAGCCCCGGGGACCACCGTTCACCGGAATGCGCCAGCGCAGCCCGTCGTGCTTTCCGACGTCGGCCCCACGAAGCCCCTTGCACCGGAGCCGCCCGTCGTTGCGACGCCTCCTTCGCCGGCGTTCGCGTGGGACGAGGCACCTTGTCCAATCGAGGGAGCGGAGTCGCACGCCGTTCTCGTCACGCCGCGCGTGCCGTCAAACTCACGGCCTACCCGCGTGCTCGTGGTTCTCGACGACGGCGAACTTCGCCCTGCCGAAGCGCGTTTTTCCTACCTGGACGGTGCATCCACCGTCGTCAAGGCGAGCCCAATCGAGGTTCGCGATGCGGATACGCGCAGCGTGGAGTTCGTCGAGAGGCGAGGAAGCGATCTTGCCTCCGTGAAAATACGGATCGGCGAGCAGGTCGTGGCATGCCGGGGGAAGGCGACGTTCCGGGGGGCTCCGCGCCGAGCGTGGGACGCTCATGCCGAGACGCTTTTTTCTCTCTGGATCGCGCGGCTTTTTTCCTTTGACGAACACGAGTTGCTTTCCTCGTCTCTCGCGCTCGTGCGCCGAGAAGGCTTGAACTTTCTCCACGGCCATCTCGGGCTTGGCGAAGACGACCCAACGAGTCCGCTCACTTTTGCGCCGGATTGCGCCGATTTTCCCCTCGCGCTCAGGCTGTACTTTGCCTGGAAACTTGGTCTCCCCTTCGGCTTCGAGCGGTCGTGGCATCCAGGTGACGAGCGGCCCCCGGACCGGGTCGGGGTGACCGCTACCCGCCCGAGCGACGAGAGCCCGAGCGACGAGAGCCCGAGCGACAAGAGCGCCGATGAGGTGCCGCCACGCGTGTTCTTCGACGTCATCATCGACGGTAAGAGCGTCGTCCGCGTGAGAGACTTCGTGGCAGGACTCGAGCGCCTCTCAGACCGAGTGTCGGCGGGCGTGCTGCGGCAGCAAGGCGGCTTGGAGCAAAGTTTCCTCTACCCGGTCGCTCTTTCTCGGGCCTCGCTGCGGCCAGGGACGCCCTTCATCGACGCGTTCTCGCACGTCTCGATCATCGTGGCGTGGGCCCCCTCGACTCACGGTGGTCGGCGACTCATCGTCGCGGATGCCCAACCGAGTGGGATGGTGTCGTTGCATCGCTATGTCGAGGGGCGACTGGTCTACCGCGCTGGTCGTGGTGGCGTGGGCTTCCAGTGGTACCGCCCCACCGCGCGGTTGCCGAACGAAACGTACGCACCGGTTTCGACAGTTGGCCTTTCTCGCCGCCCCGACGCACACCTTCGCCCGGCGCCAGGGGAAGCGCAGCGGACGGAGGCCGCGTTTGCGGAGACACTCGATACCCTCGAGGATCCACAGCCCCGTGAGCCCGTCGCCCGCTACCGTGAACTTCACGACGCGCTTCTCGATGCTCTGCAAACCCGCGAGCAAATCGTTCGAGAAGGCTTCCAGCGGCGCCTCGCGATGCCCAGCGATACCCCGGTGCCAACGAGCGCCAGGATGCTCTTTCACGGCGTCGGAGTGTGGGAGGCCGATGCGACCCCTTGCCGTGATCTCCGGCTGCTCGGGTTCCTGCGAAACGTCGCGTCATTCCCGCAAGCCGTCGAATCAAACCCTGCGCGCTACGAACGCCCTCCCGGCGAGACACCGGCCGCTCTACGCTCGCGGCTCGAAGCACTCGGGGCGGGGTGGTCGGACGAGCTCGGAGTCACTTACATTCGGAGCGACGGGACCCCATTCCGGCTTTCATTGCGCGAAGTCAACGCGCGGCGCAGCCTGTTCGAGATCGCTTACAACCCCAACGATTGCCCGGAAGTCCGTTGGGGCGCGCCCGCGGGTTCAGAGGAGCAGCGCTCGTGCACGCAGCGAGCACCTGCAGACCAACGGCGTACGATGGCCGGCTATCGATCTTGGTTTCAAGAAGGTTATGGCTGTGAGTGATGAAGAGTGTGAAATAAGGAAAGCTGGCGACACCTTCGAGGTGCTCCAGTCGTGGAAGGCTCCTTGTTCACGTTCCAAGTTTAAGCCTTAGGGCTTTGATCGACCGTGCGCTGATCGCATGCTTGGGTTCCTTTAATGTAAACATGACTGAAGTTTTTGGTTCGCTGCCGGGTGCGAATGTGTTTTCGAGTCCCTTGGCGAACTCCTCTCGCTATCGCCCTTATGCGTACGCTGACTACGAACACTTCGGCACCGACATGCAGCTCACTATGTTGCACGCCGTCAATGCGTGTTTTGCACTCATTTATTTTATGTGTTCAAAGAGTTTTGCTTTTATGCGTTAAAATTGGCCGTTAACCTCATCAAATTTCTGCCAAAATTTGCTATTCCTTTGGCTATAAGGACCAGGCAGAGCGATCAAGCTGAGAACCAAGGCTAGCCGTGGGTGGTGTCATTGCGCGCTGCGACGGGCTCCGCGGTTGGCTTTAAAGGCCGCGCGGACCCGTGCCTGCGGGACGTTGCTTCCTTCCGCGGTTGGATGGGAGTTCGTCACCGCCCCCACGCTCGCTTGAGCGCGCCGACATCGAGGATCGTGAACCGTGCGTTCTCCCACACGATGGCCTCCTTGGGGGGCGTCCCAAGCACGAGCTTCTCCTGCGAAACCTCGGCCAAAAGGCTGTTGATCCAGCTTCCGAGCGGTTGGAAAAGACCCGCCTGGCTGCGAAAATCGGCTTCGTAGCGCCGCTTGTTGACGAGCACGTGTGTCACGCCTTTTTGCTCGCAAAAGCTCACGATAGCGGCGCCATCCGTGGCGTAGAGCACACGAAAGACATCATGGGTCAAGGCGACCTGGCGGTGCCATTCGTTCACGAGCCAGGGCTGCATCGTCTCGTATCCGACAAGGGTGCCGCGAGCCGCCCAAAAGGGGAGGTCGTCGCCGTCGTTCGGATGCGTGAGGAAGCGCGCCTCGATGGGGAGCGACCTCACGAAGCTGTAGAGACCGGCCTGTTTCCGGCCGTTGATGCCCATGCCCGTGTTGTTGGGCTTCACGCTGACGCCCGTCGCGAGGCACACCGCTCCAATGAATCCGGCTGCTGCCAGGTTTCGTACGCAGGCCCGCTTGGCACGCGAAAGCTTCGGCAGGAGCAGCCCGACGCCTACGGTAGCCAGGGCGATGGCAGCGGCCGGCATGCCAAAGTGGTAAAAGCGTTCCGGCGCGTAGAGGCGAAACGCGAGGAACACCGAGGCCGCGTACATGATGATGCTGCCCGCGAAGAATGCGCTCGCAGCGTGGGCGCGCGCCGCGAGTCCCGTCGTGACGAGGAGCAGCATTGCGAGGGTGGCGAGGAGCGGCCCGAGAAACCAATACGACCGGTATTTTGCTGCGGTTTCGGACGGCGGCTTGGCTTTGTACTCGGTAAACGGTTCGAGGAAATAGCGGAGCATCTCGGTGTCCGGCTCCGCGAACGGGAGCTGGCGCAAACGACCGCTCGCTCCAAACGCCGGATCGCGCTCGGCCTCGGCGAGCGTGTGCACGTGGTCCCCGGGTGCGGCTGGCAGCGAGGGGACCGTGACGAGGAGGCACGTGCCCATCAGTACGGCGTAGCGGGCTAGCCGTCGCACCACGACCTTGCGCCAGCCATCGCGGAAGATGAAGAGCCCCTCGGCTGCGAGGATCATCGCGAGCGCGGAAGGGTAGGTAGCGCCCGCGAGCAGTGCCGAGAGCCACCGCACGCGTTCACGACCGCCGAGGGCACCCGCGATCCAGAGTGCGAAGCACGGGAATGCGAAGCCCCGAGGCAGCCCGCCCGCAAGGCGGTTCGTCGTCGCGTTGGTGTGCAAAAACAGGAACAACAGCACCATCGCCGTGCCGAGGCCCGCGCGCCGCGCTCGCACGAGGAGCCACGCCGACGCGAACACGATGCCGACACACACGCCTTGGACGAGCTTCACCGCGACGAACACGTTCGTCAGCGGCACGAACACTCGGTAGAGCCCGCGCACGAGCGGCGGGATGTAGGCGAGCATTTCGTTCGCGACGGGATCGTTCGCCATCGCGTGATTCGGCTCGTAGCGATGAAACGCGAACAGGCTCGTGCGTACGTCGTCGTTTTGAAGCAAGGGATCGGTGAGAAAACCCCACTGAGTCCTTGCGGTCGCCTGCAGCACGTAGAGCACCGCGACCCAGAGTAGGGCGACGCTCAGGACATGGTACCAGCGCTTCGGCATGAGCTCGCGGAACGTCGCGAGTCGCGCCGCCGGCGGGATGAGCTGCAGGCGCTTGAGCCAGCACCAGACCCGAGCGGCCTTCTCTCGCAGCGTGTGTTTTGCCATCGCAGGCTTTCGTTAGTTTCGTCGCGCGACGAGCATCAGGTCGTAGAGGGGGTTCACGCG